>NZ_CAUUWA010000027.1 GCF_963548695.1 uncultured Fretibacterium sp. | reverse complement strand
CTTGTGCCTTGTGCCTTGTGCCTTGTGCCTTGTGCCTTGTGCCTTGTGCCTTGTGCCTTGTGATATCTGTGATGTCTGCCAGAGTAGCGTAAACCCCGAAACGAAACTGGATAGGTTTGGACTGTTCCGCCCGTTCCGCGCTTTTGTGCGCGGGACGGGCGGTTGTCGTTTGTTTTAAGGGCGCTTGGATTCCTGGAAGACTGCTTTCGTACTCCGGGAAATCCAGAGATGGAGATTGGGACGGATACGCGATCCGTCTATCTACGTCTATAGTCTATATCTAAAAGGAGAGAAAGGGGATTGTCTGTGATGAACGAGCCGGTGAGGAGTACGGGAAGTTGTGAGCGTGTGGAAAGAGGGGTGCGCGTATGGGGCATCCGGAGACTGTCGTTTGCCGCTTGGGCAAGAGGGCTCGCGCTTGTCGTCCTGTTGGGAATGTTGGGGGCTGCGGGTGCGCAGGCTGCACCCCGCGACCTCGTGGAAGAATTCATGGATGCCTTGTTCCACCAAGACGTCAAACAGGTGAAAGCTCTGCTGAAGGAAGGTCTTACTCCTTCTGACGCAGTAGATACGTGCATTGTGGCTTTTTTTATGGGGGCAGATGCCGTAAGAGAGGGGGACAACGTAAAGATTGGAGAACAGTCTCAGGCAAACATCGTTGAGATCATTCGTGCTGTTGCTGAGGCAGGGGGTGATTTTTCGTCCAGAATCGTTGAGGAGCCGGGTCTTCGGTTACCTTCGGGAAAATCTTATACTCCATCTATTTTTCCTCTCTCCATTTTCAAGGCCCTTCTGGAGGCAGCGAAGCAACATGGTAATCTTGACAGAGAGTTCTATCAGCTCAAGCTAAATAGTATTGCGCAAGAACTCCTGTTTGATGAAGAGTACAAAAAACCTGGATACAAAGGAAGGGAGAAAGTTACCCTGATTGCAAAAGCGGGGATAAAACTGAACAGTTCTCTCATGGAACGCGTGTTATCGGATTGTCTGGATGAAATCCATAATGAAAGCCAGAAGGATACTTATGATGCACAAAAGACAAAAATAATTGTGGAAAATTCCATAGATCTTATCAATTTTTTGAAAAAAACTGGAGTGACCCCTCCTGAGAATCGTGTGAAGTTAGTGTTGGGTAACTATCGGAAAACAAACAGAAATAAACCCGAGCTTCTTGCCTTCGCTGACGAGCTGGAGAAAGCCTGTGCAACATCATGGCTGGACTCTTTCCGGTTTTGGTGAGAAAATTCCCGGTGCTGAAAATGCCCATTATTCCTGCGATTTCAGCACTCCGGGGTTTGCTGCATCGTCCTGAACGCTTTGGCAGTTCGAGAGGCTTGCGATGAGCGATTTTGTCCTGTGGATCATTGTCGCTGTCGTCTGCGGATCGATGGGGGCTCCGGGATGGATTATCCTCTTGGTCAGCTTCCTCTTGGCTGTTCTGGGCATCATTTGAAAAGGACCGGGCCGACCATGCTCTGTAGAGGCGTAAGGAAATGCCTTTTCTTGGTTTCGCGTTGCCTGGGAAAGGCGCGCAGAAAGGAGTACACTATGCCTGTTTTTGAACTTAAGGGAACCGTCGCATACGAGTGGACAAAAGGGAAGAACACCCTCCGCGTCACACCCCACTATGAGCACACAACGCGGGATGGGGCGTTTGCGGTTGCCGTTGAGAAGGACACCCCGAACAACGCCAGATTGATTGCCCTGACCGACGGCTCTTTTGAGGTTCCGTTACCGGAGGAAAACCAAAACGTACCGGAGGAAAACAAAAACATCCTGATCCAGGCGGCGTTGTCGCAGACATCGGTCTTGCTCAAATTGGATATCGACGCCAACGGCAAAGTCAACTCCCTCACCGGGTTCCAGTTTCCCGCGCCGTAAGGCCCGGACTGCGGATATGGAATCCCCCGTCACGCTCAGGAGCATTCCTGAAGTCATCGATTACATTCTGAGCCTGTCCCCCGCCGAGGGGAACGTGCTTTACTTTCGCGGAGAATCCAGGGACTACGGCGACACTGCCTGTGTCCCCTTCGTCTATCGGAACAGGGAAAAGCTGGAGCACGAACACATCATCCTGCGTGAGATGCAGCGTTTCAACGACCATGAGTTTACTGACGACAGGACGGTCTTCGACAGGCTGGCGCGGATGCAGCACCACAAGGCCCCTACCAGACTGCTGGATATCAGCGAGGACATCCTGAGCTCTCTCTATTTCGCCCTGGACGGGCAGGAAAGAATGAGGAAAGAAGGCAAAAGAGACACGGCATCCTCTCCCGTCATTTTCGTGTTTGAGGTGGAGAAGAACGCCATCAAGTTTTACGACTCCGACTCCGTCAGCGTGCTTTCCAACCTCGCGGCCCTGCCGTTGGAAAGCTCTGACGGTTCCCCAATCGAAAAGTCCAAAGCCCGTCTCCATAAAGATGCCAAGACTTTTCTCAAAAACAAGGATGCCTTCAACGAAACGCAAAGCGTCAAGTTTCTGCTGCATGAGATACGGGACGAAAAACCCCATTTTGAACCCATCATCGATCCACAGCATATTTTTTCGGTGTTCTGCGTCAAACCCAAGTACACAAGCCGGCGGATACGAGGACAAAAAGGAGCGTTGCTGCTTTTTGGCCTGGCCCCGGATAACCACGCTGAGCCGATCAGGGTGCTGGACAGCGCAAACTGGACGCGGGACCGAAGCCCCATCCGAAAGGTGTACAAAATCAAACTGGCCCCCAGCATCACGTTCAGGGACCTGGAGAAGCTGGGCATCACCAAGCCGTACATGTATCCCGAGCTGGACGGGGTTGCGGAGTACTTGTCATGCTTATGACTCTATCCCAGCATAAGAGTCGATAAGTTCATTCCTGTGCGTATTGAAAACGGCGGAGCCTCCATCACGGGAACCTCCGCCGTTCGTCTCATCGCCGTCCCGGGTCCGATCCGGAATCTCCTCCGCCGGGAGCGCTCATTGGGACGCCTTCACGACGTCCAGGACGACCTTCCGCAGCTCCGGGTCCTCGAGGGCCAGCTGGACGTTGGCGGCAAGCCAGCCCTTCTGGGTTCCGCAGTCGAACCGGCGGCCCCGATAGACGACCCCCCAGACCGGCTCCGTCTCCGCAAGCCGGCGCAGCGCGTCGGTCAGCTGGATCTCGCCGCCCGCCCCCAGGCGCCCCTCCGCCAGCAGGGGGAACACGGACGGCGAGAGGACGTAGCGTCCCATGATGGCGTACTCGCCGGGCGCCTCGTCCACGGAGGGCTTCTCCACCATGTCGAGGATGCGATGAATCCCCCCCTCGACCTCCTCCGACCTGACGATGCCGTAGCGGGACACGTCCCCGCGGGGCACGCGCTCCAGCGCGACCACCGTCCCCCCCAGCCTCTTATGGACGTCGATCAGCTGCGACATGACCGGTACATCCCCGACGAAGACGTCGTCCGGCAACACGACGCCGAAGTACTCCCCGCGGCAGAAGGGCTCCCCGCACAGCACGGCATGCCCCAGCCCGAGGGGCTCCCTCTGCCGGACATAGAGGATCTCGGCGAGGTTCGAGATCCCCACCACCATATCGTGGAGCTCGTCCTTGCCCCGGGCCTTGAGCAGCTGCTCCAACTCGAAGGAACGGTCGAAGTAGTCCTCGATCGACCGCTTGGCCCGTCCCGTGATCATGATGATGTCGGAGCACCCCGAGGCCAGGGCCTCCTCGACGCCATAGGAGATGATGGGCCGATTCACCAACGGCAGCATCTCCTTGGCTATTTCCTTGGTCACGGGAAGGAAACGTGTCCCCAAGCCCGCGACGGGGAAAAGGCACTTCGTCACCTTTGCCTTCTCCTCCTTCGTCTTGTCCTCCCTGCGCACCTCACGCATCTCCTGAGTTTCCATGCGAATCGATTCTCTCTTTCATGTTGAACTTTCGTGTTGAAAACTCGTGCTCAGCCAAGGTCAAAGTCCGGGCCGTTCCTTCCTGGATCCATTCTTGCCTGGCCCCGTTCCTCAGCAATACGCCTCCAAGCGTGCTATGAGCCGTTCGGAGACCTCGTCGACGAGGGGCTCATCCCTGGCCTCGACCAGTATCCTCAGGAGCGGCTCCGTCCCCGACGGCCTCACGAACACGCGCCCACGGCCGCACATCCCCCGCTGGACCTCCTCGGCGATCGCCCCCACACGCTCCATATCCAGCCTGCACCCGGGAGCCAGGGCCAGATTGGACAACCTCTGGGGATAACGGCCGAAGCGGTCGACCAGGGTATCCACATCCTCGCCCAGATCCTTCAGGGCATTCAAGAGGAGGAGCGCGGTGCAGAGACCGTCCCCCGTCCGCGTAAAGGCATCCGCGATGATATGGCCGGACTGCTCCCCGCCCAGTCGGGCCCGGCTGCGCCTCATGGCCTCCAGCACATAGCGGTCCCCAACGGGACAGCGAAAGACCTTGATTCCCTCCCGCCCCAGATGCTCCTCGAGGGCCATGTTACTCATCACCGTGACGACGACGCCGCTTCCCAGCATCCCCTTTTTGGAGAGCCAGCGGGCCAGCACCCAGATGGCGATATCCCCGTCGATCAGGCGCCCCCCGGAGTCCGTCATCAGGGCCCTGTCCGCGTCGCCGTCGAAGGCGAACCCCATGTCGCAGGCGTATTCCGTGACGTAATTGCCCAAGTGGCGCATATGGATGACCCCGACGCCCTCGTTGATGTTGAGCCCATCAGGGTCGGCTCCGATGAGAGGCCACCTGCTCCCAATCCGTTCGAGCAGCGCGGGCATCACCGCTCCCGCGGCGCCGTGCGCGCAGTCGAAGGCGATCTTCATGGGGATGGCCTCCGCGTGCGGAAGCAGGGAAGCCAGGCGCTCCACGTAGCTGTGCACCAGGTGCGGCATCTGACGAATCTCGCCGATCGAGGCCCCGGTCGGCCGCCAGTCGTCCGTGAGGTTGTCCCCGAGATACTCCTCGATGGCCAGCTCCGACTCGTCGGAGAGCTTGCACCCGTCACGGTCCAGAAACTTGATGCCGTTGTACTCGGCCGGGTTGTGCGAGGCGCTGATCACCGCGCCCCCGTCCGCCGCCAGATGCTGTACGGCATAGCTGACCCCCGGGGTTGGGATGATCCCCGCGGAGAGGACCTCGGCCCCGGCGGAGGTCATCCCCGCCGAGAGCGCCCCCTCCAGCATCATGCCGGAGCGCCGCGTGTCCCGTCCCAGGACGATGCGTGGGCGCGGCACGCCCCGTTCCGCAAGAAACAGGATGAAGGCCCTCCCCAGGCGCAAGGCCATCTCCGGCGTCATTCCTCCGCGGTTCGCAACATCCCGGACCCCATCCGTCCCAAACAAAACCCTCTTGTTTTTCATCAACTCACCGTCCCACCGAACCCTCAACCGCCGTAACGGTCACGGTGGGAGGTTCGATTTTTACGACCTTCAGGTCCTTCGAGGCGATCTCCGTCCTGACGGGCAGAGCCGCGGAGTCCACAAAGATGCTAGATACGTCGACATAAGCCTGAAGTCCTACGTCGCCTGGATGGATACCCGCCATCCTGGAGGGCGGACCTTCGACCGTCACGACGACGGCCGGAGGCGTGATCGCCCAGCCCGCCACATCCTCCCCCTGTCTGAGGGTCACGGGGACGTTGGGGAACTGCGTGGTAGCCCTGACCGGTTCCAGCTGCACCGACAGGCGCACCGATTTCAGGTCGACGACCGAGACCCCCCTCACGTCGGGGGCCTTCAGGGGAACGACCAGGAGCTGATCGGCCGAGATCCAGGATATGTCCACCGTCTCGGTGTCCACCGCCGAGATCCGGGCCAGCCGGGCGGCGGTCCCCTCGACCTGCACCTCCGAGGGCTCCGTCACCACGGCCTTGACCTCGAAGTCCGAGTGCGGTTTGCCGGTCAACCGGACGTTGACGGGGACCTTCTTCTTGGGAAGCCCTCGGACCAGCGCCCCCTTCATCCTGACCTGCGTGGGCTCCAGGTTCACCTCGTTCTCGAAGGGCTCCGACTGGGAGAGCTTGACGGGCAAAAACAGCTCCTTGCCCGACTGGAGTTCCTGGACGGTCGGCTGGACCTGGACCGCGCCGATCTTGGAGATGTCCTTCTCTCCACCGCGGACGGCCACCTCCTTCGGGACGATCTCGACCCCCTCCAGATATTGGCCGTCCGGGATGTCCCGAGGCAGGGCGACCTCGACGGTCACGAGGCGCACGACCTGACGCAGCAGGTCCACCACGACCTGCGAGGGGGTGGAGGAGACCAGGGACACGCGGGGAGGGAGATTGACCTTGACATCCTGCGTATACTTCTTTCCCGGCGACAGGTCCCTGAGGTCCACGACGCAGGAGATGGAGTCGTAGTCCAGACGGGCCATGACCTCCTCCAGGCCCCGGACCTCGATATTGACCTCGGACACCTTGTTGCGGAGCGTCGCCTGAGGGTCGAGCGAGCGGTACTCGATCGGACACGAGAACTGCCGCGTCACGTACCCCCCGCCGTCCGACTCCGTGACGTAAACCCACATCAGCAGGGCCGCCGCCACGGAGATGACCCACAGGCACAACGGAGAGGTGAGGATTTCGTCAATGTTCTTCGATGAGATCATGGCTCAGGCATCCTTCTTCCGGAACGTGCAGAACGCGGGCAAACGCTTCGAGACGGGGACAAAGATTCTCCCCAAACCGGTCTTCCCAACGTTTCTCATGGCTGGGCCGGCGACTCCCAGAACAACTGCATCAGGCGATGAAGCCTGACGCGCCAGGTCCGGCGCACGGTCTCACGCCCGGAGAAATAGTGAAACAGCAGCTTTTCCATCTGGACGTCCTTGAGGTTCTTCGAGAGATGTCCCTTGTAGGCGAGGGAGACCTCCCCCCGCTCCTCGGATACGACCAGAATCAGCGCGTCGGAGACCTCGGAGAGTCCCAGTGCGGCCCGATGGCGGGTTCCGTACCACCGCGAGATCTCCGGCGCGTCGGCGAGAGGAAGATAACAGCCCGCCGCGGTCATCCTCTCCCTGTCCAGGATGAGAGCTCCGTCGTGCAGCGGGTTGTCCTTCCAGAATATCGAGATGATGAGCTCCTGCGATATCTCGGCGCTCAGGTGGACGGCCGTTCGCCAATAGTCCCCCAAACCGGTCTCCTGCTGCAGCACCACGAGCGCTCCGATCCGGTGCGCCTTCATGTAGTTGAGCGCGCCCGCGACCTGCCGGCTGAGGTTCTCCGCCTCGTCCAGGGGGATCCTGTGGCGCCACAGGTGCCCGCGCCCCATCTCCTCCAACATCTTCCGAAGCTCCGGCTGGAACACGATGGGGACGGCAAAACTCAGAGCCCAGAGGCCCCTTCCCAACAGCCAGGTAAGAAGCCGGAGCTGGAGGACCGAGGCCAGCAGCGAGAAGAGGAGGAGCACCAGCACTCCCTTCAACAACTGGATCGCCCTCGTTCCAACCATCAGGACGAGGATGCGATAAAGGATCAGGGAAACGATGAAGATATCGAAAAAGGTCCTTATGTTATCCCACATCGTACACGCTCATTTCGTCCTCGGTATCGGGCCCGGTCCACCCGTTCATCCCATGATCCTCAATGATGTTTTGCATCTTTACCCTTGGGGAGATATGCGTTTTTGTTTTAAACAGCGTTTCCCTAGACGACAAGTTTGACGGCTCCGCCGTAGATTAGCCCCCGCATCCCGTCCACGGTCACGACATCGCCATCCTCCAGGGTCGCAAAGAGGTCCGCCACCCCGATAACGCAGGGCAGATTATAATCCAGAGCCATGGAATTGCCCTCGGCCAGGAGCGCCCCGCTCTCCACGAGTACCGCCCCCGCCTTCTCCATGACGGCGCGATGCTCCTCCTCGATCTGCCGGACGACCAGGATGCACCCCTCCTCAGCCTTTTCCTCGGCCTCCCGGGGCGTGCGGGCGAGGCAGACCCTCCCCGTGGCGTTTCTGCGCACCAAGGGCGTCCCCGTCAGCAAAATCTTCCCCGTGGTGAGGACCTCGACCATGTTCGTGGAGCCCGGCTGCCCCAGGGGGATGCCCGCCGTGATGACGGCCAGCTCGCCCTCCGGGATGCAGCCCCCGGCGACACAGGCATTGATCGCCTCCCGGGCGGCCACGTTCACGTCCGAAAGCTCGCTCAGCCGCACGGGACGGACCCCCCACCACAACGCGAGCTCCCGCCACGTCTGCTGAGAGGGGGTCACGCCGAGGATCGGACAGGAGGGACGATGCTTGCTGATCATCCTGGCCGTGGAGCCGCTCTTGGTCAGGGAGATGATGGCCGATGCCTCCACCTGCTTGGCGATCAGCACCGCCGCGTCGCTCACAGCGTCCGGGACGCCGACGACCGAACCGCGTTCACGGCAGGGAAGGCACCAGATCCCCAGCTCCTCCTCAGCCCGGTCGACGATGCGCCGCATCGTGGCCACCGCCTCGACCGGATAGGCCCCCGAGGCCGTCTCCCCGGAGAGCATCACGGCGTCCGTACCGTCCAGGACGGCATTGGCGACGTCGCTGGCCTCGGCGCGGGTGGGGCGGGGATTGCGGATCATCGAGTCCAGCATCTGCGTCGCCACGATCACGACCTTGCCCCGGGAGCGGCACATCTCGATGATGTGCTTCTGCACCAGGGGAACGTCCTCCGTCGGGATCTCGACCCCCAGATCGCCGCGCGCGATCATCATGCCGTCCACGACGTCGACGATCTCCGCCAGGTTCTGGACGGCCTGGTGGGTCTCGACCTTCGCGATGATCTTCATCGTCCCCCCGCAGCTCTTGATCAGCTTGCGGACCTCGAGGACGTCGGATCGGGTCTTGATGAAGGAGACGGCAAGGTACTCCATCCCGTGCTGGATGCCCCAGGCGATGTCCTCCTTGTCCTTCTCGGAGAGCGCCGGCAGCGACAGGGTCGCCCCGGGGATGTTGACCCCCTTCGTATTCCTCAATGGGCCCCCTACAACGATGCGGCAGCGGACGTCCTCGCCCTCCACCCCCTCGACCTCCAGGTGCAGGGTGCCGTCATCGATGTAGATGTTCTGCCTGGGGGTGACCTCCCGCGCCAGGAGGGGGTAATTGATGTGGATGCGCTCGGCGGTCCCGACAAACGTCTCCCCAGCCCCCGTGAGGACGATGGAGTTCCCGCCGATCAGCATGACCTCCCCGTTCTCCATCTGCCCCGTGCGGATCTCGGGGCCCTTCGTGTCCAGGAGGGCGGCGATGGGAGCCCCCGCATCCCGCTCCACGCGCCGGATCAGGCTCAGTTTCCTCTCGTGCCCCTCGTAATCGCCGTGGCTGAAGTTCAGGCGCGCAACGTTCATCCCCGCCCTGGCCATCGACATGAGCGTCCCATAGTTCTCGCTGGATGGACCTATCGTACAGACAATTTTTACAAACATTTTCCCCTCACCTCAGGATTATTGTAACCTTAGAAGACACAAAAGGGCATTAAAAGATTGATGATCAAAACAAACGCCACACCGCGGCGCCTCCGCCCGCCCTTTCGCCCCGGCCGGTCAGCAGACGACCTCCAGGGCCTCCAGGGGCACGACCTCGGCGAGCCGGCTCTGCAGCCGACCCGGCACGGAGGGGTCGACCCTGAAATCGTTCAGGTAGACGACGCAGGCATCCCGATCGTCCTGGAACTCCAGCAGGACGGGGGACGCGCCCCGGCAGTCCCGAAGGGCCCGAGCGAAGTCGCGGACGTTCAGAGCCTGTGGAACGAGGTTCACCTTCAGGCGGATGCGGACGATGCCCGCATCCGCGGCCTCCGAGAGCGGAGTCAGCCTCTCGACGATGAAGTTCTTGGGCTCCCTGTCCCCCATCCTGCCCTCCACCACGAAGGGTGCCCCCACCTGGACCTGGGCCTTCACGTTCTCCCAGACCCTGGGGAACGCAACCATCTCAATGCTGCTGTTCGAGTCCTCCAGGATCAGCTGTCCCATGACCGCCCCCTTCTTGGTTGTCTTCTCCGAAGCCGAGAGGAGGATCCCTCCCACCCTGGGCGCCGTCCGCCCCTGCCAGTGGGGCAGGTCCGAGATGGAACAGTTGGTGAACCTCCCGATGGCCTCCTCGCAGCCGTCGAAGGGGTGCCCCGAGATGTAGAGCCCCGTGACCTCCTTCTCGAACTCCAGCTTTTCGTGAAGGACGTAGTCGTCGGCCTCCGGGATGTCGGGGCCCGCCTCGTCGGCGGGGTCGTCCGCCGCGGAGTCGAAGAGCGAGAGCTGCCCGCCACCGCCCTCCAGCCTCTGGGCGCCCTGCACGAACTCGGGCAGGACCTGGACGAGGCGCCTCCGGTTCGGCAGGATCTCGTCGAAGGCCCCCGCCTTCACCAGGTTCTCTATCGTCGCCCGGTTGAGGACGTGCAGGTCGACGCGCCGGACGAAATCCCAGAGGGACTTGAACTTACCCTCCTTGCGGGCCGCAACGATCGTGTCGACCGCGCCATGCCCAACCCGCGTCACCGCGCCCAGGCCGAACCGGATCAGGTCGCCCACCGCCGTGAAGCTCTCCATCGAGGAGTTGATGTCCGGGGGAAGCACCGACAGGCCGCTGCGGCGAACCTCGCGCACGTAGTGGGCCAGCACGTCCTTCTTGGCCTTCATCTGGCTGGAGAGGTAGGCAGCCATGAACTCCGCCTTGTAGTTCGCCTTCAGGTAGGCCGTATGATACGCGATCACGGCGTAGGCCGCGCTGTGAGACTTGTTGAATCCGTAGCCCGCGAACTTCTCGATGAGGTCGAATATCCCCTCGGCCGTCTTCACCTCAATCCCGTTCCGGGCGGCCCCCTCCAGAAACTTGGCCCGCTGCTCCTGCATGACCTCCACCTTCTTCTTGCCCATGGCGCGGCGAAGGAGGTCGGCCTCCCCGAGCGTGTAGCCCGCCAGGACCGAGGCGCACTGCATCACCTGCTCCTGATACAGGATGACCCCGTAGGTCTCCTTGAGCACCCCCTCCAGAAGGGGGTGAGGGTAATGCGGGAGGGACCTGCCGTGCTTGCAGTCGATGTACTGATCCACCATCCCGCTCTCCAGCGGGCCGGGACGGTACATCGCAAGCGCCGCGATCAGGTCCTCGAAGCAGTCGATGCGCAGCTTGCGGAGCATCGCCCGCATCCCCGAGGACTCCAGCTGGAAGATCCCCATCGTGTCGGCCTCCTGCAGCAGGCGATAGGCCGCCGGGTCGTCCATGGGGACGCGGTTCAGGTCCGGCACGGGCTTACCGTTATGCCGGATGTTCTCCAGGGCCTCCTCGATGATCGAGAGGGTGCTGAGCCCCAGGAAGTCCATCTTGACCAGCCCCAGCTTCTCGATGGGTTCCATCGTGAACTGCGTGACGGTCTGGCTGATGTCGAGCCCTCCCTCCGATCCCGACGGCGAGGCCGAGGGCTTGATGCGGCGGATGGGCACGAGGTCCGTCATGGGCACAGGGGTGATCACGACGCCCGCGGCGTGCTGCGAGGCGTGGCGGGCCAGCCCCTCGATGTGTGCGGCGACGTCCAGCACCTCCCGGATCCGGGGATCCTCCTGCATCGCCTGGCGCAGCTCGGGGGTCCGCTCGACGGCCTCCCGGATGCTCTTGGCGTCGAGGGGGATCAGCTTCGCCACCCTGTCCATCAGGGCGTACTCCACGCCCGTGGCCCGCCCGACATCCTTGACCGCCTGCCGGCTCTTCATGCGCCCGAAGGTGATGATCTGGGAGACCCGGTCGCTGCCGTAGCGCTCCACGATGTACTTCAGCAGCTCGTCTCGCCCCTTGTCCGAGACGTCGGTGTCGATATCGGGCATGCTGATCCGCTCCGGGTTCAGGAAGCGCTCGAACAGCAGGTTGTACTTCAGGGGGTCCAGATCCGTGATGCGGAGGCTCCAGGCGACCAGGGACCCCGCGGCCGACCCGCGCCCCGGTCCAATGGGGATGGAGCGGTCCTTCGCCGCCCGAATGATGCCCGCAACGATCAGGAAGTACGCCGCGAAGCCCATCGAGTTGATGACGCCCAGCTCATACTCCAGGCGCTCCGCGTACTCCGGAGGGGGGACGTCCGTGCCCAGGCGGCTGCGCAGCCCTGCGCGCGCCTCGTCCTCGAGGTGGGACTCCAGGGTCACGCCGTCGGCCAGGTCCAGGCTGGGCAGCTGATACGAGCCCGTCTTCAGGTCGAGGCTGACGCAGCAGCGCTCAGCGATCGCCACCGTGTTGTCCAGCGCCTGGGGCAGCTCCGCCCCGAAAAAGGCGTCCATCTCCTCCGGCGACCTCAGGTAGAAGTCGTTGACGCTGAACCCGAAGGCATCGTCGGTGTCGTCGGCCCGGGTGTTGACGCGCAGCAGAATCTTATGCCATTCGAAGTCCTCCGCGCCCAGGTAGTGCGCGTCGCTCGTCGCGATCAGTGGAATGCCCGTATCCCGGGAGATGCGCACCAGGGCCTTGTTGACCAGGGCCTGCTCGGGGAGCGTGTTCGACATGATCTCCAGGAAGAAGTTGCCCTCGCCCATGATATCGCGGTACAAAAGGGCCCGTTCGGCCGCCTCCGGCTCCTTGCCGGCGAGAATGAGCTGAGGAATCTCCCCGGCCAGGCAGGCCGACGAGGCGATCAGCCCCTTGGCATGACGCGCCAGCAGGTCGTGGTCGATCCTCGGCTTGTAGTAGAACCCGTCGGTATTGGCGATCGAGACCAGCTTGATGAGGTTGCGGTAGCCCTCGTCGTTCTCGGCGAGGAGGATCAGGTGGTTGTTCTTCCCCTTCTTCTCCCGGGAACGGTGGCCGTCGGGATCGACGTAGGTCTCGCAGCCCAGGATGGGCTTCACCCCGCTGGCCCGGCAGTTCTCGTAGAACTCCACCGCCCCGTACATGGCCCCGTGATCCGTCATGGCGACGGCGGGGGCCCCCCACTCCGAGACCCTGCGTGCGAGGTCCCTGGTGCGGATGGCCCCGTCCAGAAGACTGTACTCGGTATGCACGTGCAAATGAACGAAAGGCCGCGTCATGCCCCCATCATCCTTCCCCTCATCCCTTCAGTCATGATCCTTAATCATATCCTCATTCGTCGTCCTTGTCCTCGTCGGGAACCACCCCGCCGTCCGATTCGTCGAGCCCCCGCCTCACCAGGACGACCTCGCCGTTCATCAATCGGGACACCTCCCGCACCAGCCCGTCGAAGGGCAGGGCACTCACCCCATCCTGAGGGATCTCCCGATCCTCGGGGGGCGGGGCAACCGACTCGGCGCTCTCGGCCTCCTCGGGAGCACCCTCTCCCGCCTCCCCTCCGACGGACGGAGAACAGGCGGCCACGGCTGCCCCACAGCGCAGGAACACCCCGCCGCCGTAACGGGAGAACAGATCCGCGAGGGCGGAACGGTGCCGGCTCAGAGAGAGTACCTCGTAGACGTATCGGTGGGGAAGATCCAGCAGCAATCGCCCCTCCGACCCCAGGAACTCCCCGTCCAGAAGCGCGCAGAAAAGGACAAAGTCCCTGTGGTGCGCGAGGACCAGCAGCTCCTCGCAGGCCTCCTGCGGCAGGGGCGTCCAATCCGCCTGGGGCAGAACCTCCGCCCCCTCTCCCCCCTCCTCCGGGACGGCGGACGGCGCCGAGGCGGGCGGAGCGGGCTCCTTCGGAACGGCGGGCTCGGCTGGAACCGGGGACACCGGCTCGGGCATGGCCACGGGCATCTCCATCCCCTTCCGGGACGTCGTGGACGGGGACCCCGGAACGGCAGGGCGTTCGGGCTCCGCCTCGGGGGCCGTCGCCCGGACCGCCTCCAGCATCAGAAGCCCGATCAGGACGTCGGAGCGGAGTCCCATCCGCGACTGGCCGATCAGGCTCACGAGCCGGGACATCAGTCCCCTCAGGACGGCCTCCGGCCAGTGGGGGGACTCCGACTCCAGGAAGCCCCGTTCCTGCTCGGATACGTCCAGGCTGTCGAGGACGTCCGGCCAGCGTGCAACGAGCCAGAGGTTCCGCACCAGGGAGAAGAGCTCCTCCAGTATCCGCTCGGGCGAGGCCCCCTCCGCCATCATCCGCTGCATGTCCGAAAAGGAGGCGCTTTCCTGAGCGCGCAGCGCCGCAAACCATCGCTCCAGGGCCGGCCGGCTTCCCCCGCCCAGGGTCGCCTCGACGTCCTCCAGACGGACGTGCCCATCGCCCCTGTTGACGACCTGCTCCAGCATGGAGAGCGCATCGCGGAGGGCCCCATCCGCCTGGCGCGCCACCTCCCACAGGGCCTCGGGCTGGGCGTCCGCCCCCTCCCATTCGACGACCTGGCGGAGGCGGTCGAAGATCCGACGCGTGCCGATGCTGTGGAACGGGATGTGCTGGCACCGCGAACGGATCGTCACCGGGACCTTGTGGGGCTCCGTGGTGGCCAGGACGAACACCACGTAGGAGGGCGGCTCCTCCAGCGTCTTGAGAAGGGCGTTGAAGGCCGCCATGGACAGCATGTGCACCTCGTCGATGATGTAGACCTTGTAATTCGAGGAGAACGGGGCCAGGGCCACGTGGGTCTTGAGCTCCCGAATCTCGTCGACGCTGTTGTTGGAGGCGCCGTCGATCTCGACCACATCCAGGCTCTCCCCCCCCGCGATAGCCTGGCAGCTGCGGCAGCCGCAGCACGGCTCCCCGGCCTCCGGCGAAAGGCAGTTCAGCGCCTTGGCCAGGATGCGGGCCACGGTGGTCTTTCCGCAGCCCCGCGGTCCCGAGAACAGGTAGGCATGCCCCACCCTCGAGCCCGCCAGGGACCGGGTCAGGATTTCGATTGCCGCCGCCTGGCCGGATACCTCCGAAAACCTCTGAGGACGATATCGACGATACAACGAAACGCCCAAAACCAAGCCCCCCTATAAGCAGGCGACCGCCCACCGCGGGGCGTCAAGCCCCATGAGGCGTGTCGATCGTCCTCGGCGCAGGCGTACGGCCGCGCAGTGAAGTCGGGACACGGCGCATCCCCTGCCGGTAAAGCGACCGGCAAGTTCACTCCATTCGCCGTCCGCTCACGGCTCCTTGCCTGCCGCAACAATGTTTCGGCGCAATATCCCGGAAAAGCGGCACATCCTGCGATGCCGGGTCAACTCGCCCCGCATAACTTTTCAATTTTACCATCAACCTTTATCATCCTCTCCCCCTTTTTGCCATCACTCCCTTCGCTGCGCGGTCCCTCCCCGACTCGCCGCAGGGGCGACGCTGCGGCATACGATGTTGCGATATAGATGTTGCGATATAATGGAAGCGAGGGGGAGATGCACTTATCTCACCGTAAATGACGAGGGAAGGGGAGAGCTCGTGGTGAAGAAATACGTCTGCACCGTCTGCGGGTATGTCTACGATCCGGAAGCAGGGGATCCGGATTCGGGCATCGCGCCGGGGACCGCGTTCGAGGACATTCCGGACGACTGGGTATGTCCGCTTTGCGCCGTAACCAAGGATATGTTCGAGCCGGAGTGAAATAACCGCTCCGGACAACCGCAGAAAACGATTGGCCGTCGGCCAATCGTTTTTCCTTTCGTGGTGGGCGGCCCCTCCGTCGCGCGCCCCCGCTGCGAGGGCCGGGTGCGGGAGTGCAGTCGTTTCCCCTCGTGCCCAAACCATTTTCACTGGAGTGATTTCAGAATGCAAGCCGTCCTGATCGTTCTCCCCATCTTTCTGCTCATCGCCTTCGGCTGGCTGCTGCGGCAGAAGGGCTTCTTCACCCCTCAGACCATGAAGGAAAACAACTCCCTGCTCTACTGCTTCGCCATGCCGGCCCTGCTGCTCCGGGGCATCCTGGGGGCCGAGAGCCGGATTCAAAACGCGGTGCTCTTCACCCTGGCGGTCTGCAGCCCCTACGTCATCACCGTCCTCGCCGTCTGGCTTCTGGCCCGCCGGGGCGAGCCCACCAAGCGGTTCGCGACGCTCTCCCTGGCGGCGACGCGGGGCAACCATTTCTTTGCGGGGCTGCCGATTCTGGGGCTCTCCATGGGAGAGCCCGGCATCGCGGCGGGGACGCTGGTCCTGGCTTTCTCCCTGGCGTTCATGCAGTTCCTGTCCATAGGAAGCGGGCAGCTCGCCCTCTTCGGATCGATCTCCGCCGAGAGCCTCAGGAGGACGGGGAACCGGCTGCTCAGGAACCCCCTCTTTCTCTCCTGCCTTCTGGCGGTGTTCCTCATCCTCGCGAAGCTGGACCGGCTGCCCCCATGGCTGGACATGACGCTCAAGATGCTCGCCGACATCGGGACGGGACTGGCCCTGCTCATGCTCGGGGCCAGGATCGAGCTGCGGGAGGCGGGCCGCGCGTTCCTCACGACGTGGAAGCTCCAGCTGGTCAAACTGATCGTCCACCCCGCCGTGACCTACGCGGTCCTGTCCCTCTTTGGGCTTTCCCCCATCCTCGTCCAGGCCGGGACGCTCCTCGCCGCCATGCCGGAGGCCGTGAACACGACCATCATCGCACAGGAGATGGGCATGGACGGAGACTACTGCGCCCTGGGGACGACGGCCTCGGTCCTCCTCTCCATGCTCACACTCCCCCTGTGGCTCCACCTCCTGGGCGCCATTCGGTAGACAAGCCCGAGACCTCCCGTACATGGAGCCCGTTCCGGATGGGCGCAAGCCGAAGAGGGGTAGTAGGTTGCCAGTTGACGCTCCGCGGTAAAACGGCATATCATTAGCCCCGCTGCGGACTGCGCGGCCAAACGGAAATCTGGAGGCCTGTTTTCGATGTGGTGGAGCACGCGTCTTTTTCTGATCAACATCATCCCATCTCTCTACTTTCGTCTCATCCTGGTCCAGGCACGGCACGGAGACCCCTGGAGCTTCATCCTGGGCGGAGGCTCCGACATCCTTCTCACAGCCATTTGCGTCCTGATCGCCGCCTCCGTCCAGGCACGGACCCGCACCCGAGCTCCCAGCATCGCGCCCACACTCCTGTGGTGGCTCTACAACGCCCTCACGGCCGCCTACTTCTCGGCCATGCGCGTCCTGCCCTCTCCGGAACAGGCACGGTATCTCCTGGACCCCCATTTCCTCCTGGCGTCCCTGGACACCCCGGCGATCCTGGCGATGATCTTTCTGCTCGCCCTCTGCCTGTTGCTCGCGCACATGAACCTCAAACTCGTCCCGGTACACCCGTACGCTTTCGTACTGCTCCTTCTGCCCTTCGCCGGCCAGCTCCTCTGGTTCGGGGGCGGGGAGCTCGGCAATCCCCTGGTCCAGCAAATCGCCGCCTTCTATTCGAGGGATAAGGAGCTTTCCGACCTCGTCCCACGGCTGACGCACGACTTGTCCGGCGTCCCGATGACGGCCGGGCCCACCGAAAGGCCTAACGTCCTCCTCGTCATCCTGGAGGGCATACCGGGCGGTTACCTGCCTCAGAACGTGGAGTTCGTCAATGGGTCCGCGGATTTCGCCATGACGAAGACGAGCCGCTGGGCCGAGCAGGGACTCCGGGTCCCCAACTTTCTGGCGCATCGGAATCAGACCATCAACGGACTTTATTCGATGCTCTGCGCCGATTACCCGCGATTGACCGACGGAACTCTGATCACCCAGGAACTGCTCTCGGACCCCTCGGCCGCGTCCCGGGACACCCTGCCGAACATGCTGGCCCGGAACGGCTACAGCACGACCTACCTTCAGGCCGCAGGACTGCGTTTCATGGATAAGGACCGTTTCATGAAACTGATCGGCTTCGAGGAGATCGAGGGCGAGGAATGGTTCGACCACACTCCGCCCACCTTCTTTACTTATTGGGGCATCAACGATCGGGATTTCTTCCTCCAAAGCCTGAAAAAGATCGAGGCGTTGAACGAAAAACGCAGGGAGTGCGGCACCCAAGGTGAGGCATCCCCCTGGTTTTTGACCCTCCTCACCGTGGGGACGCACCATCCCTACACCCTGCCCGACGATTACGCCGGGGGCGAGGGGCTTCATCCGAAGCTGCGGAGCTCCGCATTTCTCGACGACGCCCTCGACCTCTTTCTGTCCAGGCTGAAGGAGAAGGGGGTGCTCGAGAACACCCTGGTCATCGTTACCGCGGACGAATCTCACGGGATGGATGCCAACATCCTGCTGGCGGGCAACTGGGGGCTCTGCTTCGCCCTGATGCCGGAGGCGGGGGGAAAGGACGAAAAGACGCAGGACCCCAAAATCAATCCCGAGCTGTTCGGGCTCGCAGACCTGCCGCTGTCGATCCTCGACTACGTCGGGCTCGCGGCTTCGTCCGACGCCATAGCGGGCCGCAGTATCTTCCGGGACTATGGGAACTCCGTCAAACGCCCCCTCCCCGGCTCCTGGGGCGACCGCTTCTTCGTCATATCGTCGGACGCCGTTTTCCTCAAGGACTTCGGCCCCGGCGGTTTTGTGAAGCTCCCCTATTCCGGGTCCCCTTTTTCCCTCACCAACGATGCGAAGCGAGAACCTCTGGGGCAGGGATCGGCCCTGCTCTCGTGGGCGGCCCGCACCGTTTCCGAGGGACCGGGCCGTCAGGCATCCAGGAGCTGGCGTTTCCTCTCCGACAGCTCCTCCTTCGACGCCGCGGAGTACGTCCCCTCCGAGAAAGCACTGGCAGTGGACTCGAAGATATGGCTCTCCGGCGGACAGTACATTCAGTTCCATAAGGGAGAGAACTACACGCTGGAGCTTCGCGTCTCCGCACCGGAGACAAACGCGCACGGCATGGTGCTCGACTGGCAGGTCTACAAGCTGAACGGAGCCGCCCCCATGATCTCCGAGAAAAATTTCCCGCTGCCCCAGCTCGCCCCCGGAGAGCGCCTGGCCCTGACCTGCTCCGTCGAGGTCCTGGAGGATTTCATGCTCGACTCAGCACGACTGGCCGCCCGTGCGGTGGGAGCGGGCAGCCCCGGGGACACGGCCGTCGTTGTCGACACCTTCGCGCTGTTTCCGGCCTCTGCGAGCTCCAACCTTCCCGATGGAAAGAAAACGCTTTACAAGGGCTCGGATGCACAAATCGTTCTGACACACTACGAGGGGCCGGAACAAAAAGCGCTCCGAGGAGGGGAAGAATAGGGCATGGAGATCAAAAGGATGATGATAGGGGATTACGAGGAGCTATACGCTCTGTGGATGTCCTGTGCGTGCGTTGGTTATGTTTACCACCTGTCGCTTTGATCACCAGAAAACATTTCCTTGACCCTGCATAGCTCAAGGACTTCTAAAAAATAAATCCGAAACGATTTGGACCGAACATTTTTCTATATTTTTCGATTTCGAGCTCACAAAACCCTATCAAAATTCCATATCGAAATTAAGGAAGGAACTTTATTTTTACGTGGTTTGACAAAGCATAACCCTTTGTTGTATCATCTCATTAGAAAGAAATATTTCATGCTTAATATAAACGAAAAAATTTATTCATGTAGAAATTATTTATGCAGGATTAGAAGGCATCGACTGTTCCTTTTAGGAGGAAAGGGTGCTGCATGAGCAGAATAATTATAGGGGGTGCTCGAAATGGTTTCGGAAAAGCGACATCTTATTCCCAGGACGTATCGGGGGGACCTCAAGAAGGCCGTTCGTGGCGAGGGAATTTACCTCTACGATCAGGACGGAAAGGAGTACATCGACGGCTGCTGCGGGGCGCTGCTCTCCAGTATCGGGCACGGCAACAAGGAAATAGCCAATGCCGTGTACCGTCAGATGACGACTTTGGAATTTGCCCATCCCTCGCGCTGGAACACGGAGGCCTCGGAGGAGGCTGCAGCGGAGCTGGCCTCCATCGCGCCCGGAGACCTGAACCAC
Source organism: uncultured Fretibacterium sp. (assembly GCF_963548695.1). Classification (NCBI taxonomy): domain Bacteria; kingdom Thermotogati; phylum Synergistota; class Synergistia; order Synergistales; family Aminobacteriaceae; genus Fretibacterium; species uncultured Fretibacterium sp. Next base: position 10,518 of record NZ_CAUUWA010000027.1, on the reverse strand, counting down.
GTCTGGTTCGGCAGCGGTGGCAGCGAGGCGATGGAGTGCGCCATGAAGCTGGCGCGCAATTATTTCCTGGAGCGGGATGGAGCTGGAAGTGCCAAGACTGTTTTTATCGCCCGTTGGAACTCCTATCACGGTTCAACTCTGGGGACGATGGGGCTTGCGGGCAATATGGGCCGCCGCCGAGCGTACTCGCCCCTGTTCCGGGAGTGCCCGAAGATCGAGACCCCCTACTGCTACCGCAGTGAGCTGCGCGACGCCCCGGAGGAGGAGCAGGCTCGTTACTATGCCCAGCTCCTGGATCGGGAGATCCGGCGCATCGGGAAACAGTACGTGGCCGCGTTCGTCGCGGAGCCCATCGTGGGGTCCTCCATCGGGGCCTGCGTTCCGCCCGAGGGCTATTGGAGGATGATCCGGGAGATCTGCACGCGCTACGACGTCCTGCTGATCGCCGACGAGATCATGACCGGCATGGGCCGGACGGGCAAGCCCTTCTGCGTGGAGCACTGGGGCGTTCAGCCGGACATCATCACCTCGGCGAAGGCCCTTTCGGGCGGCTACTCCCCCGTGGGTGCGGCCATCGCGAGCGACACGATCATAGAGACCATCCTGAAGGGCAGCGGCGTGTTCGGGCACGGACACACCTACAACGCCAACCCCACCACGGCCGCAGCGGTGACGGCCACGATCCGGTTTATGAAAAAAAACGATATCTTCGAGAACTGCGCGAAGCGCGGGGAGCAGTTCGGCAAGCTGCTCCGGGGAATGCTGGACATCCCCTTCGTCGGCGACGTTCGGGGCAAGGGCCTGATGTGGGGTGTGGAGCTGGTGGAGGACAAGGAGACGCGCAAACCCTTCGACCCAGCGCGCAAGGCCGCGGCCCTGGTCACAGCCGAATGCATGGAGCAGGGACTTGTGATCTACCCCGGTACAGGACAGATCGATGGCGTCGAGGGGGACCAATTCCTGATCGCCCCGCCGCTGATTGTCACCGAGGAGCAGGTGGAGGAAATCGCCAGGCGGCTCCGGGCCGGCCTCGAGGCGGCAGCCGAAAAACTCGCGCGAAAGCAGGGATGAGACATGGCCAAAAAATGGTTCAAACCCGTTTTGTCGGCTAAGGAGGCCGTCTCCTGTGTGCAGAAGGGGGCGTCTCTCATGGTTGGAGGGTTCAACTACGGTGGGGTGCCCTACACCCTGATTGACGCCCTCGTGGAGCAGGGAACCGGCGACCTGCACCTCATCAGCAACGACACCTCCTACGCCAACGAGGAACATCCACAGGGGATAGGGCAGGGGAAACTGGTGGTGGCCGGCCAGGTGAAGAAGGTAACGGCTTCGCATATCGGGCTCAACAGGGTGACCCAGAGGCTCTTCAACGAAAAAGAGCTCGAGCTCGAGCTTGTGCCGCAGGGGACGTTTGTGGAGCGTATCCGCAGCGGCGGGTTTGGGATAGGGGGCTTCCTGACCCCCACCGGGGTTGGGACGATCCACGAGGAGGGCAAGCAGACTCTGGAGGTGGAGGGGATCAAGTATATCCTGGAGCTCCCCCTCAAGGCGGACGTTGCCTTCATACGCGCCTATCGCGCGGATCGCACGGGGAATCTGACCTACTATGGGACGAACCGCAACTTCAACCCCGCCATGGCCACGGCTGCAAAGTATGTCGTTGCGGAGGTCGACGCCGTACTTCCCGTCGGGTCCATCGACCCCGACGACGTCGTGACGCCGGGAGTGTTTGTCGATGCCCTTGTCCTGAAAGGAGATGGTTTCTATGCTTCCAGAACTTAGCGAAGAGCAGGTGCGTCACCGGATTGCCAGGCGCATTGCGCTGGACCTGGAGGATGGCAGCTTCGTCAATCTGGGGATCGGCATCCCGACGCTGGTCTCCGATTATCTTCCCGAGGGGATGACCTTGCTTCTCCAGACGGAGAACGGGGCGGTCGGGGCAGGGCCAAAGCCGGAGGTCGATGATTGGCGCTTCATTGGAGCAGGGGGGCGCTGCGTGACCCTCATCCCCGGAGCCTCCTGCGTCGCGAGCGACATGAGCTTCGGCATGATCCGAGGCGGGCACCTGGACGCCACCGTGCTGGGCGCTCTGGAGGTCGATCAGGAGGGGAACCTGGCCAACTGGTGGATTCCGGGCAAGATGGTCCCCGGTATGGGAGGGGCCATGGACCTGGTCTGCGGCGCGAAGAAGGTCTACGTCGCGACCTCGCATACGGACAAGAAGGGCAGACCTAAGCTGCGGAAGAAATGCTCCCTCCCCCTGACGGCGGTCGGCGCGGTCGACGTGGTGGTCAGCGAGTTTGCGGTGGTGCGCCGCATCGAGGGAAGGATGACGCTTTGCGAGCTGGCTCCCGAGGTGACCCTCGAACAGCTTCTGGAGCACACGGAGATGGAGCTGGCGTTGGCGAATCCGATCGTCCCGATGCTGGGCGTCTGAGAGGGAGGGGATGCAGATGGGAAAACCCGTGATTTTGAGCGCCTGCAGGACGCCGGGAGGCAAGTTCGGAGGCGCACTAAAAGGGCTCGACGCCCCGGCGCTCGGGGGAATTGCCGTCGCCGAGGCAGTGCGTCGGGCCGGCGTAGAACCCAACGTAATCGGAGAGGTCATCTTGGGCAATGGTTGGCAGAGCGGTGTGGGGGCCAACCCCGCCCGCATCGCCGAACACCGCGCGGGGCTCCCCGTGGAGATCCCGGCCTTTACGATCAACAAACGCTGCGGCTCCGGCCTCAAGGCAGCAATGCTGATCGCCGATCGAATTCGGCTGGGGGATATCTCCGCAGGGGTCGCCGGAGGGATGGAGAGCGCATCCAACGTGCCCTATATCCTGTCCGATGCGCGCTGGGGCTTTCGCATGGGCGAGAAGTCGGCCGCGGACGTCCTTCATAAGGATGGATTTCTGTGCCCGCTCGCGGGGATGCTGATGGGCGCGACAGCCGAGGTCCTGGCCGAGGAGGGCGGAATCACCCGGGCCGAGCAGGACGAATACGCCTGCGAGAGTCACCGGAAAGCCTCCCGCGCCGTCGCCGAGGGATGGTTCAAAAATGAAATCGTCTCGGTCGTCCTCAAGGATAAGAAAAAGGGCGAGATTGTCGTGGATGTCGACGAGATCCCGCGTCCGGACACCTCCGTGGAGGCACTGGCAAAGCTGCCGGCTATATTTAAGAAGGATGGGACCGTCACGGCGGGCAGCAGCTCCGCCCTGTGCGACGCGGGCAGCGCCGGCGTCATCGCCGATTCCGATTGGGCTAAAGCCCAAGGGCTCAAGCCCTTGGCGGAGATCGTGGGCTACGCCTCGGGGGCGCTCGATGCGCTTCACATGGGCCTGGGACCGGTCGTCGCGATGCCAAAGGCCCTGGAGAAGAGCGGCCTGACCCTGGAGGATATGGACTTGATCGAGATCAACGAGGCATTCGCAGCCCAAATTTTGGCTTGCCACCGCAAGATGCCTTTTGACATGAAAAAACTCAACCCTTGCGGCGGCGCCGTCGCTCTGGGGCACCCCATCGGCGCCACGGGGATGAAGATCCTGACCACCCTGCTTTACTCCCTCATCCGCATGGATAAGGAGCTGGGCATCGCCAGCGCCTGTATCGGGGGGGGGCAGGGGGTCGCCATGGTCGTGAAACGTCTGTAAACGGGGTTGGTTTATCCCCCCGTTTATCTGCGCCAAAAATATAAAAAATGAAGGAGCGTGTGGGAGGATGAAGAAGTATTTTGCGTTGATGGGTTTTGTTTTGATCTCCGTGATCCTTGCGGCGACCTGCGCCTGGGCCGTCGAGTTCGTCACGATCGCCTCCGGAGGCGTCGGAGGGACATATTACCCGCTCGGCGGTGCGATGGCCGAGGTGCTGAGCAACGCCGGGATCGATGTGAAGGCCAATTCCCGTTCGACCGCAGCCTCCAAGGAGAACTGCCGGCTCATCGCATCCGGAAAGGCCGAGATCGGCATGAGCATGGGGTCCACCCTGTGGCAGGCCTATAGCGGCGTCGAGGTCTTCAAGGACGACGGCAAGCTACCGCTCCGTACCCTGATGAACATGTATCCCGCTCCCCAGCACTTGGTGACGACCACCAAGACCGGCATCACGAAGTTTGAGGACATCCGGGGCAAGAAGGTCTCGCTGGGAGCGCCCGGAGGCGGGGACCAGGTGTTGAGCCTTCTGATCCTCGAGGCTGCGGGCATCGATCCGGATAAGGACATCCAGAAGCAGCAGCTGACCCAGCCCGAAGGGGCTACGGCGCTGAAGGACGGGCACGTGGATGCGGTGTTCTGGAACTTTGCGGCCCCCGGCTCGGCGGTTCTGGAGGTTGCCGCGGTCCGTGATGTCGTCCTGGTCCCGTTGCCCAAGGAGCTGGTCGAAAAGGTCGTGGAGAAGAATCCTTTCCTCTTCCCCTATACCATCGCGGCGGGGACCTACGCCAAGCAAAACGAGGACGTGCTGACCGTGGCGGACGGCAATTTCCTCGTCGTGAACGAGAAGATGGGCGAAACACTCTCCTACAACATCCTCAAAACTCTGATGGACAACAAGGGGGCCTTCCTGAAGGTGACTCCCCAGGCCGAGCACTTTGTGCCGCAGGAGGCAAGCGTCGGGATCATCCCCTTCGTCGGAGGAGCGGTCAAGTACTTCCGGGAGCAGGGCATCGAGGTAAAATAGCTGACCTTGCATGCATTCGGGAAGGGACAGGGAGCGATCTCCCTGTCCCTTCTGTGCAGCAGCGGCCCTTATTCGTCTTTTGAAAGGAGAAATGCGTATGAGCGATGCGATGGACAAGAACGGCGCTCTCAATTCGGGGTCAGCTCCTGGCAATGGAGAGGCCCTGCTGGACAAAATGGAAAGTCCCAAACGGCACCTGACGGGTTGGAGCAACATTCTGATCTGCGGTCTGGCCCTCACGGCCTCCCTCTTTCACCTCTATACGGCCGCCTTCGGGCAGCTGGCCGCCATGTATCAGCGTTCCTGGCACTGGCTCTTCATGGGGGTGCTCCTCTTTCTTCGGTACCCCATGTTCCGAAGCAGGCCGAAGGAGAGAATCGATATCTGGGATTGGGCTTTTGCAGCCCTCATGGCTGTGGGCTGTCTGAACATCATCATCAACTGGGAGGCCATCGCGATGCGCGAGGGGGCGGCTGTTACGTCCGACGTCGTCCTCGGTATTATCATGACGCTCCTGGTGCTGGAGGGCGTGAGGCGTTCAATGGGCTGGCCCTTGCCCATCATGGCTATCATCGCCATCGTCTACGCCCTGTACGGCCGCTATTTCCCCGGGATGCTGGCTCACAGGGGTTTTACTTTGGATGAACTTGCTCCGTTCCTCTACCTCCGGACGGACGGCATCTTTGGGGTACCGCTCGGTGTCTCGGCCTCCTTCATCTTCCTGTTCGTTCTCTTCGGCGCGTTTTTGAACACCTCGGGGGCCGGGCAGTTCTTCATCGACCTGGCCGTGGCACTAACAGGACGCAGCCAAGGCGGAGCGGGCAAGGCGGCCGTCGTCGCCAGCGCACTCATGGGCACAGTATCAGGAAGCTCCGTGGCCAACGCGGTAACGACGGGGGCCTTCACCATCCCTCTGATGAAGCAGGGCGGCTACAGGGCGGAATTCGCCGGGGCCGTCGTTGCGTCGGCCTCTACAGGGGGCCAGGTCATGCCTCCCGTCATGGGTGCGGCGGCCTTCATCATGGCACAGTTCCTGGGGATATCCTATTGGGATATCGTCGTCGCTGCAGCTATCCCCGCGCTGCTCTACTTCATCTCCATCATCGCCATGGTGCATTTCCGGGCCGGCAAGATGCACATGAAACGGCTGGACAGCAGTTCCCTTCCCAGGATAGGGGCGATTATGAAGAGGGGCTGGTTTCTGCTTCTTCCCATCCTTACGCTGATCGTGTTCCTGGCCTATGGTTATTCTCCCACTTTGGCGGTGTTCTATTCCATCCTTCTGCTGATCGTGGTCTCCTGGTTCGGAAAACCGGAACAGCGTATGACGCCGAGGCGCATTCTGGCAACCTTGATCGAGGGAGGGCTCAGCGCCATCGAGGTTGCGGCGGCCTGTGCCTGCTCGGGCATCATGATTGGTGTCATCGGCATCACAGGCGTAGGGCTCTCCTTCTCATCCTATGTCCTCAGCCTGTCGGGCGGAATCCTGCCGATGGCGCTTTTCCTGACGATGGTCGGATCCATCGTGCTGGGGATGGGAGTTCCGACTACGGCGCAGTATATCATCACGTCGACCCTGGCAGCCCCGGCCCTGGCTCAGATGGGGGTGCCCATGATGTCGGCACATTTGTTCTGCCTTTACTTCGGGGTCCTGGCGGACGTTACGCCTCCCGTAGCCCTGGCGACCTACGCCGCGGCCGGAATAGCACGCGCCAAGGCCCTCAAAACGGGATTCACGGCCTTGCTCGTCGCAATTGCAGGGTTCATCGTTCCCTATATGTTCGTCTACAACCCCTATCTCCTCCTCCAGGGCGACGTGCTCCAGATTATTCTCGGGTGTGTGACTGCGCTGTTGGGAGTCATTGGATTAGCCTCGGCGGTGCAGGGCTTCCTGATCGACGATCTCAATATTGTGGAACGTCTCCTGCTCCTGTCGATTCCGTTCCTGATCCTATACCCTTCCCTCGTCGCCAACTGCGTCGGGGTGGGATTCCTTGTGGCTGTATATCTGAAACAAAAAGCCTGGAAGGGGCGAAGAGAGGCGCGAGTGCCGTAGGGCGCATTTTCTTTGGGGGCGGAGTGGGGTACCCATTCCGCTGCTGAGCATGAAAGAGAAGGGAGTGTTTTGCTGATGGAGGACAAGAAGGTTATAGAGCATGGCTTTGAAGTAGGTTCGCTGAAACTTGAACCTTTGACGTTCTGGGAGGGCGTGGCGATGATCGTTGGGACGGACATCGGATCCGGTGTGCTCGCCCTGGCGTACGGAGCGCGGAAAGCAGGATGGCCGATTCTTGTCTTCTGGTTGATAATCACTGCCATTTTCACGACGATCTCAATGCTGTACACAGTCGAGACGACATTGAGAACCCGCAAGCCGCTACAGGTCAGTGGGCTTGCCGAGAGGTATTTGGGACAGGCTGGTTCCTGGATTCTCTTTGCAGCCGTCGCCGTCAACTCCATAGGGTGTCTCATCGCTTATACGACCGGCAGCGGAAGGATCCTCAGCAGCTTCCTGAGTGCCTACGAAATCAGCCCTCAGATCGGAAGCCTGCTCTTTTTTATCCCCTCGACGATCGTCGTGTGGCTGGGTTTGAGGGCCACGGGGAGGGCGGAGAAGGCGTTGACGGTCTGTATGGGCCTGTTAATGGTGATCCTGATATCGGCCTCGATAGTGAATGAGAATTTTGCGTTGGCCAAGCTGATCGAGCGCAACTGGTATTACGGCATCCCGGTGTTCAACCTGACCATCTTCTCCTACATTTCGCAGTATCTGGTTCCCGAGCTGACGCGGGGATTCGCAGCCTCCGGAGATATCAGGAGGATGCCCAGAGCGATCGGGGTGGGGCGTATCTTCAGTTTTCTTTTGTTTGCGGGCATTCCGATGGCGGCCATCGGGCTTCAAGGGAAGGAAAGCGTGTCGCAGGTGGTGACGATTGCTTGGGGAGAGGCCTTGGGACAGTGGGCCTACTTCACGGCCAACCTGTTTGCCCTTTGTGCCATGATGACCTCCTTCTGGACTATTGGCGAAACGCTTTTGACAAATATCGTCGATCGCCTGAAGTTCCCCGACGAGCACAACCCGCGCTACCGGATCGTCGCTCTGCTCATGGTTATTGTTCCGCCTTTTTATCTTGCCTATTCGGGAATGGTCGACTTTGTCAATGCCCTGTTTTACACGGGGGCTTTCGCCGGGGTGATCATGTCCATCCTTCCCATCCCAATGCTGGCCAAGGCTCGTCTATATGGAGACCGCGATCCAGAGTGGATCTGCGGCGCGTTTTATCATCCGATCCTGCGATTCCTCATCTATGTCCTCTTCGGAGGCGCCGCGGTGTATGCCATCCTTCAGACCATGGGTATGCTTCCCGCCGGCTGGTAACGGGAGACCGACATGTGCTACATGATCCTGACCGGCAGGAATGCAACGGAGGAAGGGCATACGCTCTGTGCCCATAATAACGACCTTCAGGGGCATCATGCCGCTCTCTTCGAGTTTCTTCCCACTCGACATCATGAGAGGGGGAGTACTATTGCCGTCTCCGAGCATCTGACGCTGCCTCAGGTTCCTGAGACGTATGCATGCAGCATCCTCAAAGTTTGGCGTGGTTACATGGAGGGGGATGCCGTTGCCGTCAACGAACATCAGGTCGCCGTGGCCGGAGGCGTCGACCTGGGGTACGACCGTTCTGCGGAGGCAGAGGCCTTGGATCCCCTGAACCCCAGGGGAATCTCCGGTGCCACCCGCTATATCGCGCTGCAGCGCAGCCGAACGGCCCGGGAGTGTGTGGAGTGGATAGGCCGCATCTACAACGAGTGCGGCATCTCCTACACCTGCGGGGTCGGCATTGCCGACACACGGGAATCCTGGTACATTGAGGCCGGGGGCGGGAGTTGCTGGCTTGCGGTCCGGGTCCCGGACGATGCTTATATGGTCCAGAGCAACGGATACCGCATCGGTGTCTTCGACCCCTCCGACACCGAGAACGTGATTTGCTCTCCCGGGCTGGTCGAGCGCCTGCAGAGGTCCTCAAAGGCACGGACGAAGGAGGGGCTCGATTTCGCCGAGGCCTTCGGCGGAAGGATGCGCGAGCTCAAAGGAATCGAGTATCTCAACGCCCGTCGGCTCTGGGGAGCCTTGCGCCGTTTCAATCCTGCCTCCAAATTCGACCCGCTCTCCCAGAAATTCCCGTTGTTTGTGCGGCCCGAGAGGAAGCTGAGCGTCCGGGATCTTATGGGAGCCCTGCGGGATCACTTCGAGGGCACGGAGTACGACGCGTTTCCGGCCGAGGGCGGCTTTGGCCGGCACAGGCCCATTGCAGTGCCCAGCTGCGTGCACTCCGACGTCATCGAGCTCCGCAAAGGGATGCCCGCGGACGTCGGCGCCGTCCTGTGGGGGCTTTTGGGGAGCCCTCACACGTCACCCTACATTCCCCTGCATTTCGGCGTGGAGGCGCTTCCGGCCCCCTATATGACGGCCTCCCCCGAGTACGACGCGCACTCCGCCTTCTGGCGCTTCAGGACGCTTACCAACCTGGCCATGGTAAATTTCCGTGAGCTGTTTCCTGGGGTCGCCGCCGAGTGGCAGGTATTGGAGGAGGAGGCTTTCGCCCTGAAGTCCGGCCTTGAGGAGGCCGCACTGAAGGCCTGGGAGACCGATCCCGGACGAGCCCGCCGCATGCTGGGGCTTTTTGCGGATTCCCTTGCACGCCGGGCATTGGAGATCGCCGATATCCTGGCTGAGCGTCTAAATACGGAGATAGCCCAGGGCATGCACCGCCATTTTTCGCATGAAGAGTTGTCCTGGTGATCACAGGGACAGCTGACTATTTGGTCGAGGACCGGTAGCAGGTGTAAAATCTAGAACAGAAAAAAACGTGCAGGGTGTTTTAAGACATCCTGCACATTGATTTTAGGGGGATATCCGGAAGCGAGGGGATAGTATGAATATAAAAGAACGTATCCGACAGAAAAGCGCCAAGATGTCCGGGGTTCAAAAAAGGTTGGCGGCCTGCGTGCTGGATGCTTTTGATGAAGTAGCATTCATGACTGCATCACAGTTGGGAAAATTTGCCAGAGTGAGCGAGGCGAGCGTCGTTCGCTTCGTCCGCCTGCTGGGGTTCGAACGGTATCAGGATTTTAGGGCGGACCTCTCGCAGACGCTGATGGACAGGCTTTCTACGACGGAGCGCTCAAAGGATATCCATGTTCTGAATCCCAAGGGGTTCTATGACTCCATCCTGGATAAGGAACTCAAGGCCCTGAATTCCGTTCGTGAGGATTTCGACGAGAAAAAGTTGGAGGAGATGGGCTCTCTCCTTGCCTCGGCCTCGGCCGTCTACGTCTGTTCTGCCAGAAGTTCTTTCACAATAGGCTACTATCTTTCATTCTATTTATCTTGGTTTCTGCCAAGAGTCAGAAGCCTGGAACGGGGCAATGCCTATGAGGAACTCGCGATGGCGCCGCAGAGCAGTGTCGTGGTCGGGATCAGCTTCCCCCGCTACACGAAATGGACCGTCGACATGCTTCGCTTTGCGCACGAGCGCGGACTGACCGTAGCCGCTCTGACCGATGACATGGGGAGTCCTCTTGCCGAATATGCCGCGTGTGCGCTGACGATGCCCTATCGGCTGGTCTCCTTCATCGACTCCCTGGTCGTTCCCCTTTCAATGGTCAACTGTCTCATCCTTTCCACCTTCAGGGCCACGGGCGGGGAGGGACAGGAACGCCTGGAAAAGCTGGAGGCCATCTGGAAGGCTCAGGATGTTTATATCAAAAGGACATGAGAGCAACTTGGGATAAGGCAAGACAAACGAGCGAGGAGCCCCGGTATAGTACCGGGGCTCCTCGCTCGTCTTTCAA
>NZ_CAUUWA010000026.1 GCF_963548695.1 uncultured Fretibacterium sp. | reverse complement strand
AGAGGTCGGCGGCGCGGGAGGGTTCACCGGCGGCGCGGGAGGATTATCCGGCGGCACGTCCGGAGAGGTCGGCGGCGCGGGAGGGTTCACCGGCGGCGCGGGAGGATTATCCGGCGGCGCCGATCTGACCTTGAACGCGGTCTCCAGCCTGTGATCCGCCGCCACGTTGGGGAACGGGTGCTCGTAACGCGCCGTTCCCGGCCGGACGCTCGCCGGGGCGTTGTCGACCCTCAGGTAAGCGATCTCGTAACCCGCGTCCGCCAAGATCACGAACGTCGCGTCGCTGCCCGCGGGGACGGCCACGTCTCCGGACAGCGCCTCCGTGGACCCCTTACGCGTGACCCTGCCGTGACCGGACGCAGCCACCTTGATCGTGAACTGGACCGTCGGCGGCGATTTGACCTTGAACGCGGCCCTCAGAGTATGGTTCGCCGCCACGTTGGGGAACGGGTACTCGTAACGCGCCGTTCCTGACGGGACGCTCACCGGGGCGTTGTCGATCCTCAAGTCAGCGATCTCGTAACCCGCGTCCGCCGAGATCGCGAACGTCGCGTCGCTGCCCGCGGGGACGGCCACGTCTCCGGACAGCGCCTCCGTGGACCCCTTACGCGTGACCCTGCCGTGACCGGACGCAGCCACCTTGATCGTGAACTGGACCGTCGGCGGCGATTTGACCTTGAACACGGCCCTCAGAGTATGATTCGCCGTCACGTTGGGGAACGGGTACTCGTAATGTGTCGCTCCCGACGCGCCGCTCACCAGGGCGTTGTCGACCCTCAGGTAAGCGATCTCGTAACCCTCGTCCGCCAAGACCATGAACGTCGCGTCGCTGCCCGGGGAGACGGCCACGTTGCCGGACAGCGCCTCCGTGGACCCCTTACGCGTGACCCTGCCGCGACCGGACACGGACACCGTGATCGCGTTGGCTACGATAAGGGTGACATCCATCGAGGTGGCTTTATCATTGCCGGTGTCGTACCGATACGTCACCGTCACCGGTTTGGCCGTAAAGGTGGCCTTGCCGTTTAAGAAGCTCTGCGGGTTGAGCGGAGCGCCGCCGGAATCCTTACCGGCGAGGTCTTTGACTTTGACGAACCGATCCGGGGAGAGAAACGCGCCGAGGTCGACGACATACGCACCCCCGATCGCCGAGACCGTCAGGCCGTCCCGCGTCTGGCCGCCCACAGTGACACCACCGGTCAGAGGCAGCCCCTGCAGATCGAGGAACGTGAGACGGTTTCCTTTGCAATACAACGCATCCAGCCTCGTGTTCTGGCTCAGGTCCAGCGCCGTCAGCCGGTTGTCGGTGCAGTTCAGCGTTGACAGTTCCTCGTTCTGGCTCAGGTCCAGCGCCGTCAGCCGGTTGTCCTGGCAGTGCAGCGTTGACAGCGCCGTGTTCTTGCTCACGTCCAGCGACGTCAGCTGGTTCTGCTCACAATACAGATACATCAGCTTCGTATTCTGGCTAAGGTCCAGCGACGTCAGCCGGTCGTTCCTGCATTCCAGCTTTGACAGCGCCGTGTTCTGACTCACGTCCAGCGCCTTCAGATCGTTGTTGGAGCAGTCCAGATTCCTCAGGTTCGGGTTCGCCCTCACGTCCAGCGCCGTCAGATCGTTGCTGGCGCAAGCCAGATCCGTCAGCGCCGTGTTCTTGCTCACGTCCAGCTCCGTCAGCCGGTTCTCGTAACACGACAGCCACGTCAGCTTCGTGTTCTTGCTCACGTCCAGCTCCGTCAGCGGAGTGTTCTCACAATGCAGCGACGTCAGCTCCGTGTTCTCCCTCACGTTCAGCGCCGTCAGCAGGTCGTTGGTCTCGCAATGCAGATCCTTCAGCTTTGCGTTCCATCTCATGTCCAGCGACGTCAGCTCCTGTTTGGCGCAAACCAGCGTCTCCAGATACGTGAAATACTCGATCCCCACCAGGTTTTTGGCGCCAAAGTCGGGTTTAACGGTCATACTCTTCGCCGCTTCAATCTCCGCGAGGCTCAAAAACCCGTCCTTGTTTGTGTCATGTTCCCTAACGAAGATAATGAACGTATTATCCGGGAAATTATCCGGGCTGATCACCACGTCCGCCAGGGCCGCCCCCGGGGCAGAGGCCGCCAACAAAAACACCGCCAATAAAACCCATACCTTTCTCATCTTCCTTAAAACTCCTCCTTGCCGTTTGCAATGCGTAACGCGCTTATCGCGCTTATTCTTCATAAGGCTATCGCAACCTGCGGATTTGGGGGCCGCTTGGCCCCCCTTGCCTTTACGGTCGTCAGCGCCTGGGCCCCAGGAAGGGGATGGGGTTGACGGGTTTGCCGTTGATCCGGACCTCGAAATGAACGTGATTCGTGGTGGCGCGTCCCGTGCGGCCCACGGTCGCGAGCGTCTCTCCCTGACGCACCCTTTGACCCTGCCTGACCTTGATGTTCAGACAATGGGCGTACAGCGTGGTGATTCCGCCGCCGTGGTCGACGATCACCACGTTTCCGTATCCCCTGAAGCTCCGGCTTTTGGCGGAGGCGACCAGCTTGACCACCCCGTCTCTCGCGGCTCGGATGGACGTACCCTTGGGCATGGGGATGTCGATGCCCGCATGAAGGGATCGCCTGCCCCGCTTGCCGAACCCCGACGAAACGGCCCCGTTTACGGGCCAGATCATCTTGGATCCCGAGGACCTGGAGACCTCCGGTACGGCGGGCTCGGGGGACGACCTTCCGGTGAAAAAGCTCCGTTGGATGCCGGTCAGGCCGGAGGTACGGGGAGCCTGCGTTCGGGGAAGCCTCACGACGGTTACGTTGTCACCCGATATAACCAGCCTCATGGGGCCGCTCGAGGGGTCTCCGTCCTCCGAGAGGAACAGGACGGGTTCCTTCGTGTCCGCGTCGCCTCTCCCCTTTTCCCCTGCGGCGCTTTTCTCCGGGCCGAGTCGGAGCGTCGTCGGGATGGGCGGCATCGCCTTTGGGGAGAGCGGTTGAGGGAGAGTCCTGGAGGGCTGGGGTGCGGGGGCCTCAGCCGTCTTCAGAACTGAGGTCTCGGTCTTGGGGGCGCTGCGGGGAACTCCATGCAGCTTGATGGACACCAAAGTGTTGGATGTGCCCTTTCTCTGCTTCTGTACGGATTGCCAGACGGCCAGGATGTCCTGTCTGGAGGTGGGGATGATGAGCGTCGTTCCCTCTGTGAGGCTGTCGGCGGTCAGGTCGTTGGCCCACAGCACGTCCGCCGAGGTCAGGTCGTTGAAGAGACAGAGCTCCGACAGCTTCTTCAGGTCCTGTTTCCGGTCCTTTGAGAAGGAAAGTGTCTGGCGTTCGACACGGGGAGCCGCCTGGGCGGGAGAGGAGACGAGCGAAACGGACAGAAGGAACAGGAACAAAAAGAAAATGGCCGGTTTGAGCGACATGGCAAAGCCTCTCCTCGTCATCATGGGGCAACAGGATACGGATGGGGAGCCCGAAAATATGTTACGGGACCATTATAACCGATAGACGTTTTTGCCGTCCTCCGGGAGGGGACCGCGCAGATCAGTTCGACGGATGGATACGGCATTTTGCCGGCTCGTCCGTCGGCAGATTTGACGGTGGGGCGTCAGCATAATACAATAGGCGCGCTCCTTGGAGCTTTACCAGGCACGGAGGTGAGGATGGGGCCAATGAAGGTATCGCTGGATCGCTCGGCCTGCATTGGATGCGGCGTGTGCACTCAAATCAGTCCGGAGTGTTTTGTCCTGGACGAGAACGCGGGGACCGCCAAGGTCCTGCGGGAGGAGACCGACGACCCGTCCGTCAAGGAGGCGGAGAGCAGCTGCCCCGTAAGTTGCATTCGCGTCGAATGACGGTTAAAATATAGTATCCGTTTGTGCGTTTTTATTGGTCATGCCATGCGAGGGCCCATAGCTCAAGTGGTCAGAGCCGCCGGCTCATAACCGGAAGGTTCCTGGTTCGAGTCCAGGTGGGCCCACCATAGACGATCCGCTCCTACTCTGTGGGAGCTTTTTTTATTTTGAGGAAGCGCCGATTCGAGTTGGAGCTTCCTCGGGATGCCGGAGGTGACGCGCATGAAGTTGAGGGCGGTGCTGGAGGAGATCGATAGGACGGCCCCCTTTGCCTTGGCCGCCGATTGGGACAACGTTGGGCTGATGGTCGGCGATCCGAATAGGGAGGTCCGCAGGCTGGGCGTTGCCCTGGACCCTCTCCCCGAGGCGGTGATGGAGGCCGCGGACCGCGGATGCGAAGCGCTGCTGACCCACCATCCCCTTTTTTTCTCCCCGATCCGGCGTCTGGACCTCTCCCGCGATCCGGGGCGGGCGGTCCTGGCAGCCGTCGAACGGGGCGTCGCCGTCCTTGCCGCGCACACCAACTGGGACTCCGCCGAGGGCGGCGTCAGCTTCGAGCTGGCCCGCCTCCTGGGGCTTCGGGAGCTCTCCGTGCTCGACCCCGATGCCAGGCTGGGGGCGGTCGGGAATTTCGAGGGGCCCCTTACGGCAGAGGAGGCGCTGGAGCGGGTCAAGCGGGCCTGGGGCTTGTCGTGGCTCGACGGTTACGTGTCCGAGGGTTATAGTATACTGCGTGTGGCGCTCTGCGGCGGATCGGGAGCCGATCTGTGGCCCCGCGCCAGGGCGGAGGGCGCGGACCTGTACGTCACTGCCGACGCGAAGTATCATGTGCTGCTGGATGCGGTTCGGGAGGGAATGCCGATCGCCGTCGTCGACCATGCCGAGATGGAGCGGGCCTCCCTGGCGGAGCTGGCGCGGCGGCTCGCCGTGCCGGGCGTGCTCGAGACGATCCTGATTGACGCGGGGAGCCTCGCGTCCCCGCTTCGTCTATAGCGGGCGCGTCGCCCGCCGTTCATTCTTAAACTTGTTTACCAAATTTTCGAGGGGATTTTTGAATTGCAGAACGAAGGGGTGTCTCGTCGGTGAAAGGACGGATTGTGAGCGGAATGAGGGCGACGGGCCTGCTGCACATGGGGCACATGGCCGGTGCGCTGAGCAACTGGGTTCGGCTTCAGGACGATTACGAGTGCTATTACTTTATTGCCGACTGGCACGCGCTGACGTCCAATTACGCCGACTCCGCGAATACCGCGGGCTACTGCTACGATTCCCTGCTGGACTGGCTTTCGGTCGGGCTCGACCCCGAGAAGTGCGCCATCTTCATCCAGTCGCACGTCCCGCAGCATGCGGAGCTCGGCTGGGCGCTTGCCATGATCACCCCTCTGGGCTGGCTCTACCGCAATCCCACCTATAAGGAACAGATAGACAACATCAAGAACAAGGATCTCGACACCTTCGCGTTTCTGGGCTACCCTGTCCTGATGGCGGCCGATATCCTGCTCTATCGGGCGGACCGGGTTCCGGTGGGCGAGGACCAGAGCGCACACCTGGAGCTGAGCCGGGAGATCGCCAGGCGGTTCAACCACTTTTATGGGGAGGGGCTTTTGGTCGAGCCTCAGGCCCTGCTGACCGAGACCCCCAAGGTCCCGGGGACCGACGGGCGCAAGATGAGCAAGTCCTACGGCAACTCCCTGCAGATCTCGGAGTCGCCCGAGTCGGTCTGGAACAAGCTGCGCACCATGGTCACGGACCCGGCCCGCATCAAGAGGTCGGACCCCGGAGATCCCGGCAAGTGCCCGGTGTGGGACCTGCACAAGGTCTTCAATCCCGATGCCGCCGAGCGCGCGGAGATCGACGCGGGATGCCGTTCCGCGTCCATTGGGTGCGTGGACTGCAAGAAGATGCTGAATGCCCGTGTCCAGGAGATGATGGCGCCGATCCACGAACGGCGCGCAAAATATGCGAGGGACAGAAAACTCATGGACGATATCCTTGCCCATGGGGCGGAGCGGGCGCGGGCGACGGCAAGGGAGACGATGGATATCCTCTATCCCGCCATGGGGCTTGTCCCGGCCTTCTCCCGGTAGTATCCTGATCTGAGGAGCCGAGGGGATCGATGCCCAGGGAGGTCTTCGAGGTCTCCGTCGACGGATTTTCCGGGCCGCTCGACCTCCTGTGCCACCTGGTGGAGAGCCGTCAGATGCAGGCGTCTCGCATCAAGGTCGCCCAGCTCGTCCGCATCTACGGAGCGTATCTGGCCAGGAACCGCTCGGCCTCGGCCGAGACGATCGCCGAGTTTTTCTTCATGGCCGCGGGGCTTCTGTTGGAGAAGACCCGATCCCTCCTGCCCGAATCCGCCCCGGATGCCGGGATGGACGGCGAGGACCCGGACTCCGATATCGACGAGGAGGCCTTTCTCGAGACGCTGGCGCGCTACCGTCCCTACAGGGAGGCCGCGCGGTGGCTCTGGGAGCGCAGGGAGCGGGAGATGCGCTACTTCCGCCGCGTCGTCGAGGAGGACGAGGCCCCGGAGGCCCCCCGTCCGGAGGATCTGGAATACGACATCGGGGACCTCTACTTTCTCTCGCGGGTGTGGTGGGGGCTTTTCGAGCGTTGGACGAGGTCCCGCAGCCGGGAGGGAAGCTCGTTCTGGGATGAGGCGGAGGACTCCGAGTGGAGCGGGATCCCCGAGGCCCTTCCCGAGGAGTCCCAGATCCAGGCCCGCATCGGAGAGCTCGAGGAGCAGCTGGCCCGGGATGATTTGCTGTCGCTCTCCACGTTGTGCGGGACGGTCAAAACCGTTAAACTGCTGGTGGTGACGCTGTTGGCGCTTCTCGAGATGTGCCGGATGGGAAAGATCAGCATAGAGCAGGAGACCCTTTTCGCCGATGTCACGGTCCGCGCGAGGTCCTGAGAGCTCCGATCACGCCGAGGGGGGGCGGAGCCTGTCCGTCCTTGCGGCCCAGATCGAGGCCGTGCTCTTCCTCGCCGTATCCCCCGTCCCGTCCGGGGAGCTGCAGTCCGTGCTCGGCGTCTCGGGGGGGGAGGTGTCCTCCGCCCTGTCGGAGCTGGCCGCGCACCTCGAGGGCGGACACGGCCTGGTCCTCAGGTCCGTCGCGGGAGGGTGGATCTTGGAGACCAACCCTCATTTCGCCGAGGTGCTCGCCCTGTTCCGCGATACCTCGCGCAGGGGGCGCGTCCGGCTCAGCCGGGCCGCGGTGGAGACCCTGGCCGTGATCTCGTACAACCAGCCCGTTACGAGGTCCGAGGTGGAGGAGCTGCGCGGGGTTCGTTCCGAACGGGTCATCGAGACGCTCCTGAGCCACGGGCTTGTGCGCATCGCGGGGCGCAAGAAGGCCAGTGGGTCGCCCCTGCTCTATCGGACGACGCCGCGTTTTCTGGAGCTCTTCGGCCTCGAGGCGATAGCGGACTTGCCGAGTTTGGAGGAGCTTGGGGAGCTTGGGGCCGATCCTCTGGAGGATACCGGATCCCGCGGGCCGGAGGGGTCGTTCCCCGAGGGGGAGGAGGAGATCGGTGCGTCTTAACGCTTTTTTGGCGGCGTGCGGCGTGACCTCGCGGCGCAAGGCCGAGGCCGTGATCCTCGAGGGGCGGGTCCGGGTCAACGGCAGGATCGTCCTGCTTCCCTACCTCGAGGTCGACCCGGAAAAGGACGACGTGCGGTGCGACGGCCGCAGGGCGGTTCCGTCCGCGCACGTCTATGTGGCGATGAACAAGCCGGTTGGGGTGGTCTGCGCCGTGACGGACAAATACGACCCCGTCGTGGTGGACCTCCTGCCCGAGCGGCTGCGCCGGGAGCGTATCTACCCGGCGGGGCGCCTCGACCGGGAGAGCGAGGGGCTGCTGATCCTCACGAACGACGGCTCCTTTGCCCAGAGCATCCTGCATCCGTCCAGGGGCGTGACCAAGGAGTACGAGGTGCTGCTCAACATCGAGATCAACGAGCGGCAGGCGGAGCGCTGGAGAAACGGGTTCGAGATCCAGGGACGCCATGTCCGGCCCATCGACCTCTCCGCCCTGGACAGGGAACCGCAGGGGCGATGGCTTCGCGTCGTCATTGGAGAGGGGCTTAAGCGCGAGGTTCGGACGATGGCGAATCTGGCCGGCTTTTCGGTTCGGGCACTGATCCGCCGCCGCGTCGGACGGATGGTTCTGGAAAATCTTCGCGTCGGCGAGTTCGTGGAATTGTCTTTTTCCGAACTCTACACTAAAATATTTAAAGGTGGCGCAGTATAGCCCTCACGCAAGGAGGACATGTCCGTGAGTGAAATCGACGAGCGTTCAAGGGAACTGATCAAGACACGTATCATCAACAAAATGAAGGAGATAAAATCCTTCCCTCAATTTGTGGTGGAGACGCTGCGAAAGCTCAACGACCCTACCAGCAGCGCGTCGGACGTCGCTCAAAGCCTCTCCCGTGACGAAGGGTTGGTTCTGCGCATCCTGAAGCTGGCGAACTCCGCCGCCTACGGGATGACCCGCCATATGTCGAGCATCTCCGAGGCGATAGCGCTCCTGGGCTACAAGACCGTCAGCAACATCGTCCTGGCGGCGACGGTGTACTCCGTCATGGACAAGGGGCTCTCGGGCTACGCCCTGGACCGCGGGGAGCTGTGGCGCCACTCCCTGACCGTGGCCTACGCCTCCCGCTACATCGCTGAGGTCACGAAAAAGGTCTCCCCCGAGGAGGCCTATGTCGGAGGGCTTCTTCACGATATCGGAAAGGTCGTCCTCAACGACTACGTGCGCTTTGGATACGGCATCATCGTCAAGATGGTCGAGGAGGAACAGATCCCGTTTACGGAGGCGGAGCTCCGAGTGCTGGGGTTCGACCACGCCATGGTGGGGGAGATCCTGGTGGAGCGATGGGACCTTCCCAAGGGATACCAGTGCGCCGTCGCCTATCATCACAGGCCAAACGAGCTCCCGGAGGAGTTTGCGGAGTTCCAGCCGCTGCTGGACGTCGTCAGCGTGGCCAACTCCATGTGCCTGATGCTGGGGATCGGCATCGGGGCGGACAGCATGCAGAACTACATGTTCCCCGAACCGCTGGAGCGGCTGGGCATCACGAACTTCGAGGGCCTGATGTCGGATCTCGTGGACTTTGCGAGCAAGGCCACGGAGGAGATGGCGGACATGCGGGGGTTCTGAGCGTGTCCTTCGTCGTCGCCATCGACGGACCGGCCGGGGCGGGGAAGAGCTCGGTCGCGAAACGGCTGGCACGCCGGCTCTCCGTCCGCTACCTCGATACCGGGGCGATCTATCGCGCCATAGCCCTCGACCTGGACCGAAAGGGCATCCCTCCGGACAACACGGCGGACCTGCGGGAGGCTCTGAGGGGAATCTCCATCGAGCTGAGGGAGGGAGGCGTCCTCCTGGACGGCGAGGACGTGAGCGCCGCGATCCGCACGCCTCATGTGGACGGGATCGTCTCGGCCTATTCGGCCCTGGGGTGCGTCCGGGAGGCGCTGTTGGATCTCCAGCGAGGACAGAGACAATATGGTTCCTTGGTCGTAGAGGGGCGTGACGTGGGAAGCGTGGTTTTTCCCGATGCGCCCCTGAAATTTTTCATGACGGCCTCGCCGGAGGCCCGGGCCCGCCGCCGCTGCCTCGAGCTGCAGCGAAGGGGGGAGCCCGTGCCCTTCGAGGAGGTCCTGTCCCAGATACGCGCGCGGGACCGTCTCGACAGCACCCGGGAGATAGCCCCGCTGACGCGGCCCGACGATGCCGTCCTCGTCGACACCTCGGAGATGACGGAGGATGAGGTCCTGGAATATCTGGAGCGCCGCGTCCGGGACGCGCTGGAGTCGGAGGGGAGGGAGGAAGCCCCGTGAAGCCCAATCCGCTCTTCTACTGGCTGGTCCGGAATACCTTCCGTATCCTCCTGAGGGTTTACAATCGCTGTTCCGTCCGTTGGCTGGAGGACCTCGACCCGGACGAGAGGGTGGTCGTGGCCTGCAACCATGCCAGCAACCTCGATCCCCTTGTCGTGGGGTCGTTTTTTCCGAGGCGCCTCCGCTACTTCGCCAAGGAGGAGCTCTTCCGCTCGTGGTTCCTGGGAACCTCCATCCGTGCCCTCGGCGCCGTTCCCGTCTCCCGGGCGGACAACGTCTCGGCCGCGGGCGCCCTGAAGGGGTTCATGAAGCTCTACCGCGAGGGAAGCGACATCCTGATCTTTCCCGAGGGAGGGCGTTCTCCGGACGGACGCCTTCAGCCCCTGGAGGCTGGCGTCGCCCTGATCTCCGCCAGGGAGCGCGCTCCGATCCTGCCGGCCTTCATCCACGGCAGCTTCGACGCCATGCCCACGGGCTCCCGTTTCGTCCGCCCGTCGAAGATCGTCCTGACCTTCGGGCGGACTCTGCGCTTCCCCGCGGAGGTCTATGAGAGCAGGGGCGGCAGGGACGTCATTATGGGAGCGCTGACGGACGCCATGAGGGCCCTTGAGTCGGCGTCGGCCTGAGCGGGGGGCGGGAGCGCCCCGCTCGGGGGCGATCCTGGTGGGGCTCTCCCTTCCGGACCGGGAGGGAGAGCCCGAGAGCTCCCTCGACGAGCTGGCGCTGCTGCTGGGCTCCCTGGGCATAGAGGTCCTGGGGAGCGTCGTGCAGCGCCGGGAGTCCCCCGACCCCGCCTGCCTGATCGGCAGGGGCAAGGCGGAGGAGGTCCGCCTGTTCTGCCTCTCGCGGTCGGCCCGTTACGTCGTCGTCGACGAGCGGCTTTCCCCCGTGCAGAAGAGCACGCTGGAGAAGCTCACCGGGGCGACGGTCTGGGACCGGCCGTTCGTCATCATGAAGATCTTCGAGCGGAGGGCGGTCACGGCGGAGGCGCGTCTCCAGGTGGAACTGGCCCTGACTCGCTACGAGATCCCTCATCTGAAGGGACTGGGACTCCAGATGTCCCGGACGGGGGCGGGGATCGGGACGCGCGGGCCCGGCGAGACGGAATTCGAACGTCACCGCCGCCGGCTGGAGCGGCGCGTGCGTGAGATCTCCAGGAAGCTGGAGAACGTGAGGCGGCAGCGTCGCCTCGTCCGGGATCGGCGGAAGAAACGGGGAATCCCGACGGTGTCCCTGGTCGGGTATACGAACAGCGGAAAGTCCACCCTGCTGAAGGCCCTCTCCGGGGACGCTTCGATCTTCGCGGAGGACCGGCTTTTTTCCACGCTGGACACGTCGGTGCGGCGCATCGTCCTTCCGGGCGGGGGCGCGGTGCTGTTCTCGGACACCGTGGGGTTCATCCGGAACCTGCCCCCTGCGCTGGTGGCCGCTTTCCGCGCCACGCTCGAGGAGATTCGCGAGGCGGAGCTCCTGCTGTTGTTGTTGGACGCCTCCGACCCAGAGGCCATGCCCACCTATGAGGTGATCCTGGACACTCTGACGGAGATCGAGTGTCGGGAGCTCCCCCGCCTGCTGGTCCTGAACAAGCTGGATGCCGTCCCCCCGGAAGAGGCGGAGAGCCTGGCTCTGGCCCTGAGGGCGAAGGGCGAGGACGTCCTGGGGATCAGCGCCCTGCAGGGGACCGGGCTCCGGGGGCTTCTGATGTCCGTGGAGCGGGAGCTGGCCTCCCGCAGCGAATGGTTTACGCGCCCGGCGTCCTTCGATGCGCTGCGTTTTCCCGGAAGCTGACTTTTGTTTTTTTCAGGATCTTCGGATTTTGTTTTGGGACGAATAGAGATAGAGATAGACGGAGGTCGCGATGTTTTTAAGCATGACGGGATTTGGCCGTTCCTCCCGGGATTTTCCCTGGGGGGTCGTGACGTTCGAGCTTACGTCGGTCAACCATCGGTATCAGGATTTCTCGGTGCGGCTGCCCCGCGAGCTCGCCTCGCTGGAGAGCTGGATGGTCGCCTCCCTCCGTTCCGCCATAAGGCGCGGCAAGGTGAGGCTTTCCGCGGATGTCGCCTGGAATCCCGGGGCACGGAGCCCGGTGCTGGACGAGCGGGCCCTCCTCTCCTGCTTCGAAAAAGTTCAGGAGTTGTCGAAGGGGATGGGGCTTCCGGCGCCCTCCGACCTGACGGCGTTCCTGCCCGTTCCGGGGGTCTGCGACATGCCCGATGCCGCGAGGGGGGCGGAGCTCGACGCCGAGGCGTGGAACGGGCTGCTGAATGAGGCCGTCGCCTCCCTGATGGAGATGAAGCGTTCGGAGGGGGACAAGCTGCTGGCGGTCGTAGAGGAGGAGCTGAGGGCCTTCGAGGCCGTTGCGGCGTTCCTCGCCGAGCGGTGGAAAACGGCCTCGGATGGGGCCGTCGAGGCCCTCAGAACCCGAATCGAGAAGGTCGTGGAGCATTTTGGACTGGGGCTCGACGACGGACGGCTCGCCCAGGAGGTCTCCCTCATGTCCGATCGCTGGGACGTCTCGGAGGAGCTGGCGCGCCTCGCCGCCCACATCGCCAAGTTCCGTCAGACGGCCGGGGGCGGGGAGTCCGAGGGGCGCAAACTGGACTTTCTGATCCAGGAGATGAACCGCGAGGTCAACACGATGGGCTCCAAGGTGGGGGACGCCGAGTTCCGGTGGGGGGTCGTCGAGGCGAAATCGTGCCTCGAGCGGATCCGGGAGCAGATACAGAACGTGGAATAAGATGAAATTTGGAATGAGATAAAATTTGGATTGAGATGAAATTTGGGATGACGGGGATCGAGGAACGATGAAGGCGAAGGAAAGGGGAACGCTTTTTGTCCTCTCGGGGCCCAGCGGTGTGGGCAAGGGGACGCTGCGGGCCCGTGCGCTGGAGGATATCCAGGGGCTGACCTACTCCGTCTCCTGTACGACGCGCCCTCCACGGCCAGGGGACCGCGAGGGGGTGGACTACCGTTTCGTCTCCGAGGACGAGTTTTCGAGGATGGTGGAGCAGGGGCGGTTTCTGGAGTACGCCAAAGTCCATGGCGGCCCCCGCTACGGGACCCTGAGGGAGGACGTCGAGCGCGAGCTGGACGCGGGCCGGGACGTGCTTCTGGAGATCGACGTCCAGGGGGCCCTGCAGGTCCGTTCCCTCATCCCCGACGCCGTCACGATCTTCGTCCTTCCCCCCTCGGAGGAGGAGCTGGAGCGCAGGCTGCGGGGACGCCGTACCGAGACGGAGGCGGAGCTCAGGGCCCGGCTGGAGAGCGCCAGGCGGGAGCTGGAGGAGGCCCCGAAGTATGATCATGTCCTGGTGAACGACGATCTGGACGAGGCCTCGGCGGCCCTCAGAAAAATGGTTATGGATTCCAGGGAAGGCAGGTTGCGGAGATGAAGTTTTACGACCTCGACGCGCTCGAGAATAAATGCGGGACCGACAACAAGTACAAGATCACGGCTCTGGTGGCGGCCAGGGCCCGGTGGCTGAGCGAGCATAAAACGGTGGAGGAGGACCTTTCGGTCAACGAGAAATATCTGTCGATGGCCCTGCTGGAGTTCGAGAAGGGGGAGGTCCCCGAGGAGTGGACGAGCCGGATCCCCGAGCCCTCGGGCGTCGAATGATCGGCTGGAAGCGGGCCCGGCGAATCCTGCTCTGCGTGACGGGGGGCATCGCCGCGTACAAGATTCCGGAGCTGGTCAGCCGGCTGCGCAGGCTGGACTGCGAGGTGGAGATCTTCATGACGCGCGCTGCGGAACGGCTCGTCAGCCCCCTTGCGCTCTCCACTCTGTCGGGCCGCCGGGTCTGGCGCCAGGACGATTTCCTCTCCTGCGAACGGGGGTTCGAGATCCCGCATATCCGTGTCTCGGATTGGGCGGAGGTCGTCGTCGTCGCCCCCTGTACGGCCAACACCGCTTCGGACCTGGCCCACGGGAGGGGAGAGAGCCTGGTCTCGTCGGCCCTGCTTGCCGCGAGGGTCCCGGTCCTTCTGTTCCCTGCGATGAACGTGCACATGTTCGAGCATCCCGCGACGCAGCAGAACCTGCGCGTCCTGTCGGAGCGGGGGGTTCGCGTGGTCGACCCCGCTTTCGGCTCTCTGGCCTGCGGTTACGAGGGCAAGGGGCGGCTGCCGGAGACGGACCTGATCCTGGAGGAGCTGTTCCGTGCCCTGGCCCCGAAACGGGACATGGAGGGCGTCCGTCTTCTGGTGACCGCGGGGCCGACCCGGGAGTACCTCGACCCGGTCCGCTACCTTTCCAACCCCAGCACGGGCCGGATGGGGATCGCCATGGCCCGCACGGCGTGGTATCGCGGCGCCGAGGTGAAGCTGGTTCTGGGGCCGGTCGATGGGACGGGGACGCTCCATGGGCTGGAGGTTCGCCGCGTCGTCTCGGCCCTCGAGATGTACGATGCGGTCATGGAGGGGGCGGACTGGGCCTCCTGCGTGGTGAAGGCCGCCGCGGTGGGCGACTATCGCGCAAGGGACCGATCCGCCCGCAAGATCAAGCGGGAGGGGCGGGAGACGGTCTCCATCGAGCTCGAGCAGAACCCGGACATCGCGGCGGAGGTCGGGCGGCGCAAGAGGCCGGGGCAGGTCCTGATCGGCTTCGCGGCGGAGACCGACGACCTTCTGGAGAACGCGCGCGCGAAGATGGAGCGGAAGGGCCTGGACCTGATCGTGGCCAACGACGTGCTGGCGCCCGGGTGCGGGTTCGGGGCGGATACCAATACGGTGCGCGTGCTTTCCCGCGACGAGGAGACGGTCCTCTCGGGAAACAAGGAGGAGGTCGCCGACGGGGTCTGGGATCTCGTCGCCGGACGGGGCCTGTTTTAGTTGGACTGTCGCGTCGATGTTGTCGTCCCCGGCCCCTGGTGGACCTCCCTGACCTATGCGGCGGGACGCCCCTTGCCGACCGGGGCCCGAGTGCGGGTCCCCCTGGGGCGGGGGGTGCGTGTGGGGTTCGTGCTGGGCCCCGCGGAGGGAAAGACGCCGCCGAAGAATCTGAGGCCCGTCGCCGAGCTCCTGGACGAGGGGAACGTCCTGGGGGGCGATCTGTGGGACCTGGCCCGCTGGATGGGGAGGGCCTTTCTCTGCGGAACCGGCCAGGCCCTGCAGACGATCTGCCCCGGTGAGCTCCTGAGAGGGGAGCCCGCCCCGTTGGCGGATGGCCTGGAGTCGTCCGGGTCCGTTTTGAGGGAGTCCTCCTGTTTCGATCCGCGGGATGAGGTGCGGGCCGAGCTCTACGTGCGGCGGTTGGAGCTTGGAAAGCGGACGCTGATCCTCTTCCCCGAGAGACGGATGGCCAGGGCCTTTTTCGACCGCTTGCCCCAGAGGATTCGGGCCGAGGCCGTCCTGTGGCCCTCCACGGGCGGAAAGCGGCTCTGGAGGGCCTGGAGGGAGGTTCGGGAGGGGCTTTTCCGCATCGTCGTCGGGGGGCCGGGAGGGGTCTTTGCCCCGCTCGTACCGGAGATGATCATCGTAGACGACGAGTCGAATCCCGGTTATATCGCTCAGCGCCCTCCGCGGGTGTCGGCCCGCAGCCTGGCGGGGCATCGGGCCGCCCATCTGGGGGCGGAGCTCTTCCTGGGCGGGCGGATGCCCTCCTCCAAGACCTTTTTGAGGACCTCACCCGAGTGCCGCGTGCTGCCCGAGCGGAGATGTCTCGTTTTTGCCGACATGCGCCGCTCTCTCGCTACGGAGGCACGGGGTGTCGAGGGGACGCTCCCCCTGACGGTGTCCCTGTTGGAGAGGACGCGCACGGTCCTGGGGGAGGGGCGGAATGCCCTGTGGATACTGGACCGCCGCGGTGAGGCTGCCGAGGTTTACTGCTCGGACTGCGGCAATCCCGTGACGTGTCCCCGGTGCGGAGGGATCATGCGTGCCGAGGGGAACGGTGGGCTGCGGTGTATCTGCTGCGGCGCCGGAGAGCCCCTCGAGCGTCTCTGCTCCGTCTGCCGCGGCGCCCTGTGGATGGGGCGAAGGCCCGGCCTCGAGGCCCTGGCCGAGATTGCGGGGCGCCTCATCCGCGGCTATCCGGTCCTCCCGAGCGAGGAGGCAGAGCACGGGAAGGGGAGCGGTGCGTCCCTGATCCTGGGGACGCGCGGCGCTCTGGCGCTCTGCGATAAGCTGGACGTGGGCCTGGCCGCATGGCTGGACCTGGAGGCCGAGCTTCGGAGGCCCGAGTACGGTGCGCGGTTCCAGGTTTTCAGCATGCTTTGGGAGTCCTGTTGGCGGGGCCGCCCGGCGGGGGCTGCGAAGGAGCGCCTCGTGTTGGTCCAGAGCCGCCGTTCCGGGGCCGGGTGGCGGGATATCCTGGCCCGGGGCTGGGGGGGGTTCTGGCGCGACGAGCTGGACAGCCGCAGGGAATTGGGGCTTCCCCCGTTCGGGGTGCTGGTGCAGATCGAGCCGTCCCGTGGCGGGGACCGCGGGGAACTCCTCCGCACCCTGGAGGATGCCGGTTTTTTCGTCATGGACCCTGGGGAGCCCAACCTGCCCCTTTGGGTGAGCGCCGCCTCCACGGAGGCTTTGGGGCAGGTTCTTGCGCCCCGTTTTGGTATCGGGCATTCCCGTGAGGGATTCCCCACCGTGACCGTGTGGGCGGAGTGACCTTGGGGCGAAGGGGTGTCCGTTCCCCGTGAGGAGGGTGGACGATGCAGGATTGGCGTTCGGCGGCCCGCGATATGGTGGAGTCCCAGCTGATTCCCCGGAATATCCGGAACGAGGAGGTTCTTAAGGCCATGGCCTCGGTTCCGAGGCACCTTTTCGTCCCGATCCGGTACGCGGAGGACGCCTACATCGACAGGCCGCTGCCGATAGGGAGACGGCAGACGATCTCCCAGCCCTACATGGTGGCGAAGATGACGGAGCTCCTGGAGGCGGAAAAGGGGATGAAGGTCCTGGAGATCGGGACCGGATCGGGATACCAGTCAGCGGTCCTGGCCTCCATGGGACTCGACGTCTGGTCGGTGGAGCGCGTCGACCTCCTGGCGAAGCGGGCGCAGAAGCTCCTTTCCGACATGGGGTTCGGCGTGAAGGTCTTCCACGGAGACGGGCGTCTGGGATGGGCGGAGGCCGCGCCCTTTGACCGCGTCATCGTCACGGCGGCCTCGGAGCGCGTCGAGCCGGCGTGGGAGGACCAACTGGCGCCGGGAGGGCGCCTGGTCGTGCCGCAGGACGTGATGACGGGAGGGCAGAGGCTCCTCGTGCGCCGCAAGGGGGATTCCGGGTACGCGGATACCTGGTATGATTATTGCCGTTTCGTCCCCCTGCTGGAGGGAAAGGACGACAGGGGGGCGCTGTTGGGGCGGCGTTCGTTCCCACAGGAATAATAAAATGTATTGTCAAGGAGCCGTTGTTTGATGAAACTCAGGAATCTGGCCTTGGGGGGCATGGTCGCCGCCCTGTATGCCGCTTTGACCGTGCTCCTCGCGCCTCTCTCCTACGGGCCGGTTCAGCTTCGCTTCTCCGAGGGGCTGACGCTTCTGCCCTATTTCCTGCCCGAGGCAGTCCCGGGGCTGGCCGCGGGCTGCCTGATCGCCAATCTGTTCGGAGGGTACGGGGCGGTCGACGTGATCGTTGGGACGGGGGCGACGCTGCTGGCAGCGTTACTGACGCGCCGGATGCCCCGCCTCTGGATGGCCGCGCTGCCTCCGGTGCTTGTGAATATGTTGTTGATCGGGGGAATGCTGCATGTTCTCGTTGGAACCCCTCTCGCGGCGACCTGCCTGTATGTCGGGCTGGGCGAGGCGGGGGCCTGTTTTTTGATAGGGCTTCCCCTGATGCGTTCGCTCGAGAGGCGCGGCATCCTGAGGCGGGATGCCGGGGGAAGCGTACGGTAGAAGGGGGAAGGGGTATGGACAGCTTCAAAAATTATTACTCGATCTTGAACGTCTCCGAGACGGCCCCTCACGACGAGATCAAGGCGGCCTTCCGGAGGATGGCCAGGCTCTATGCTCCCGACGTGAACCCCGACCCCTCCGTGACCCGTCGTTTCGAGGATATCCTCGAGGCCTGGGGGGTGCTGGGCGATGCCGTGGCCCGCAGGGAATACGACCGGAGCCGGGGGGTCTGGAACCTTATGGAGGGCAACCCTCCGTTTTCTGCCTGGAGGGGGCCCGGTGCGGCGCCTTCCTCTCCCCCTCCATCCGTCGATCCTCTTGATCGGGTGAAGGTCGAGCAGGTGAGGGTCCTCGGGCACGCTCCCCGCAGGCGGGCTTCCCATAGCCGCGAGCGGGAGATGAAGGTGGAGGAGTATTTTGAGCGCTCCGGGGTTTCTCTGTTGGTCCTGGGCAGCCTCTTTCTCCTAGGGCTTTCGGGGTGGCTGAGGCTCGAAAATCTGGGTAATGGACGTGGGGTGCTGAAGGCCCTCCTGCAGGGGGTGATCTGGGGCCCCCTTTTTTGGCTGTCGTTCTGGGGCATTCGCTTTCATGTCTTTGCGCTGCGGGCCGGGCGGAAGCTGGGGGCCCTTTATCCCTGCCTTTTGGGCATGGCCTACGCTTTCTTCGCTCGATGGTTCCTTAGGGACGTCCGGGAGCCGGCCTTGCCGCTCGGCGTGGATTGGCTTCTATGGTACGCCTCCTTCGTCGTCATCTTCGCCGCTTTCGCGGTCCTCCTGGAGCCGAAGGGCTCCGAATCTTCGATGTAAAACTGTAAAACAAAAATGCTTGACAAAGTTTCGGCGTCTTCCTATAATGCCTGAGTTCATGAGAGCATTGGCTTGCTGTCACGGTCGGGGAGTGGATGCGGCGTGAATGGCTGGGACGACGACAAGGAGCGCCTGGAGCGCCGGATGCGTTTCAATGCGCTTTACGATCTCTATTCCCCCCTCCTGACGGAGCGGCAGAGGGATGTCTACGAGATGCTCCATTTTTCCGATCTCGCTCCGGCCGAGGTGGCGAAGTCCCTTGGAATCACGCGTCAGGCCGTCCATATTCTGGTCCGCCGCACGATGGACCGTCTGGACGCCATAGAGCGCGACCTGAAATTTGCCGAGATCGTCGAGCGCCTGGAAGGGCGTATCCGCGAGCTGGAGGAAAGCCTGAGGCGATATACGGATGTTTGAATCCCTGAGATCGAAGCTGGAGTCCGCGTTCTCCCGACTGCGCGGCAAGGGCAAGCTGTCCGAGGCCGATGTCGATCTCGCGCTGCGCGAGATCCGCAAGTCGCTCCTGGAGGCGGACGTCGACTTCAAGGTCGTCCGAGATCTGATCGAGAGGATCAGGGTGCGGGCGGTCCAGCTCGACGTCCTGGAGTCCATCTCGGCGGCGCAGCATGTCTCGACCGTCGTCTACGAGGAACTGATCGCCCTCATGGGGGAGCCGGCCCCCTTGACCATCGCCTCGAAGCCGCCGACTGTCATCCTGATGGCGGGCCTGCAGGGGAGCGGAAAGACGACGACGACCGTCAAGCTGGCCCGGCGTCTCAAGGACTCCCACAATCCTCTGGTCGTGGCCTGCGATCTTCGCCGTCCCGCCGCCGTCGAGCAGCTGAGAGTCCTGGCCGAGCAGTCCAAGGTCGCTTTCTTCGGCCCTGCGGACGGGGGACAGGATGTCCTGAAGGTCGTGCGCGAAGCGGCCGATTATGCGGCCTCCCGCCTGCACGACGTCATCCTGTTGGACACGGCCGGACGCCTTCATGTCGACGGGGACCTGATGGAGGAGCTCGGCGCCGTCGCCGGGGTCCTGCCCCCTCAGGAGAAGTTGCTGGTGGTCGACGCCATGATGGGGCAGGAGGCGGTGAACGTCGCGCGGTCGTTCCATGAGCTCCTGAGCCTGACGGGCCTGGTCCTGACCAAGCTGGACGGCGATGCCCGGGGAGGAAGCGCCCTGGCCATACGGGCCGCAACGGGGATTCCCGTCAAGTTCGCCGGCGTCGGAGAGGGGACGGATGCGCTCGAGGTCTTCGATTCCCGGCGCATGGCCAGCCGCATCATGGGGATGGGGGATATCCAGGGGCTGCTCGAAAAGGTTCAGGCCGCGGGGGTGGAGGAGACCGCCCAGATTGCGGAGAGCCTCAAGGACAGGCACTTCACCCTGGAGACCCTGCTGCTTCAGTTCCAGCAGATCGAGAAGATGGGGCCCTTGGGCAAGGTGATGGAGATGGTGCCCGGGTTCAGCCGCATCAAGGGGATGGACGCCTCGCAGATGGACGACTCGGTCATTCGCCGCAACAAGGCCATCATTCAGTCCATGACGCGCTCGGAACGGCTCAACCCGAAAATCATCAAGGGATCGAGGCGCAGGCGTATCGCCATGGGATCGGGGACCTCCGTCCAGATGGTCAATCAGCTGCTGGCACAGTACGAACAGATGAAAAAGCTCTTCAAGACCTTTTCCTCGGGGGGCAAAGGGTTCAATCTCCGCTCCCTCTTCGGGAGGCGGGGGCGTTTTTTCTAAGCGTATTTTTCAGGAGAACGACGGGGAGTCTTCCCCTTCGACTTTCCCCCTCAGGGGGGTAATTTTCTTGTTTTTTTCAGTTTTCTCAAAGCTTGCAGGAGGTGTAGTATATGGCGGTACGAATTCGTTTGTCGCGTCTGGGCAGGAAGAAAGCTCCGTTTTACAGGCTGGTGGTTGCGGACTCGCGTTCGCCCAGGGACGGCCGGTTCATCGAGTTGATCGGGACCTACAACCCCATGACCGACCCGGCGGCCGTGGCCATCGACGAGGAGCGCGCGCTGTATTGGCTGAGCGTCGGGGCCCAGCCCTCGGATACGGCCAGAGGACTTTTGAAGAAACAGGGGATCTGGGAGAAGTTCGAGAGCGCGAAAGCCCACTAGCTCCCGCTTCTCAGACGGGGTCCGGGGAACTTTTCCGGGTATTGGCCGTTGCCCCCTGGACCTGACAGCGGCCTGGTTTCGTACCATATCTGTCTCACATATCCGAACAAAAAATAGGAGGTGCCGCAATGGTCAACTATAAGGAGCTCGTCGAATTTATCGTCAAATACCTCGTAACGCAGCCGGATGCCGTTAGCGTTGAGAGTGGAGAGGAAGAAAATGCTACCAAGGTCATGATTCGCGTCGCTCATGAGGATGTCGGACGCATTATCGGAAAACGGGGGGCCACGATAAACGCGATTCGGCTCCTGGCCAAAGCGGCCGCCGTCAAAGCTGGAGAAAAGGTGGATGTCGACATCGTCGAGGAATGAACGGGCAGGATCCGTCCCGGCCTCGAACCTCCCCGACGGGAAGGTGGTGATTGGGCGCGTCTCCTCGCCTCATGGCGTTCGAGGGGAGTTGACGATCGTTCCCCTGACCGACTTTCCCGAGCGTTTTCAGGAGATGGACTCCCTGGACCTCTACAGGGAGGGCGTCCTGCTGTCCACGCTGAACGTGAGGCGGATTCGCTTCAACGAGGGGAAGGACAGCCTCATCCTGGAGAGCGATCTCGGGGACCGGGACGAGGCTGCGGCCCTGTCGGGGGCTCTGGTCCTCATCGATGCGGAGGATCGCGTCGAGCTGCCGGAGGGGCACTTCTGGATCGACGACCTCATCGGCCTGAGGGTCGAGGATCTGGAGGGCCGCCCCCTGGGGACGGTGAAGGACATCCTCACGGCCGGTACGAGCGAGACCTATGAGATATTGGGATTGGATGGCCGGGTGCACTATGTCCCGGCGGTGGAAGAATTTGTCCGGGACATCGACCTCGATCTGGGGCGGATTCGCATTTCCCTGATCGAGGGCCTCTGGGACTGATGCACGTCACGATCGTGACCGCCTTTCCCGAGTTCTTCGGGGACTTTCTCTCGACGAGCATCCTGGGACGGGCCGTGAAGCAGGGGCTCGTTCGCGTGGACCTCGTCGACCTCAGGGAGTTCGGTCGGGGGGGGTATCGCCAGATCGACGACTATGCCTTCGGTTCCGGGGGGATGGTCTTGGCCGCACCCCCGTTGGCGGACGCCCTGCGCGCCGCCGGGGAGCTGGGGGAAGGGGACCCGTTTGTGGTCTACCCCTCGCCTCAGGGCTGCGTCCTGACCCAGGAGATCGTCGAGTCCCTCGCGCGCCAGGAGCATGTGGTTATCCTCTGCGGTCACTACGAGGGGTTGGACGAGCGTCTTGTGGAGCGTGAGGTCGACCTCGAGGTTACGGTGGGGGACTGTGTCCTGACCGGCGGGGAGATCCCCGCGATGGCCATCGTCGATGCCATGTCCCGCTTGGTGCCCGGAGTGGTGGGGCGAGGCGAGGCGGTCGCCGAGGACTCCTTTTACCGCGGCATGCTGGACCATCCGCACTACACGAGGCCCGCCTCATGGGAGGGGCGGACGGTCCCCGAGGTCCTTCTGGGCGGCAACGCGTCGGAGATACATTCCTGGAGGCGCGCGAAGGCCGTGGAAAGGACCCTGGCCAGAAGGCCGGACCTTCTTTCCCGCGCCGCCATCCGGGGATACCTGACGGGAAACGTCTACCTGGCCGTGATGGGGGATGCCGAGGTTTTTCCTCCTCCTTTCGTCTCGGATGTACGGCGTCTGTGCCGTACCTATGGGTTGGGGCGTCCGGTGTTCGTCGTGACGGACAGGGAGGGGAGGCGCTCCCTTGAATCGGCAGCGGGGGCCGGAGGGGATCCCGCCCTTTCGCCAAAGATATTCGGCTCCCTGGATTGGGCCATCGACTGGATCGAGCGAAAGGAAAAAGGGGCGCCCCTTTTGAGGATCGCAGTCTTGGACGCGGAGTGCAGGGGGTCGCTTCATGCCCTGGAGGTCAAACGCCGATGCCTCGAGCATCCGGGGCCCGTGCTTCTTTTGTTCCCCGCCCTTCCGGAGGAATGGAGGGGCCTGGAGGGCGGCTTTTTGGTTGCCGGCCTCTTTGGTGGCGGAGGGACCTTGCCCCTGACGGCCCGGGCAGCCGTCGCCCTGGATCGCATCCTGGGAGGCCGCTGAGCGGAGAATGCTGACATAGGGAAAGCTGAATAGAGAATGAGCTCAATGAAACGAAAATTGTTTTCCTGAAGGAGGAAATGCGAAAGTGAATATATTGAACCTTGTGGAGAAGAAATATTTCAAGACGGAGGGGGTACCGGAGTTTCGTCCCGGCGATACCCTTCGCGTCCATGTGAAGGTCAAGGAGGGCGTCCGTGAGCGCATTCAGGTTTTCGAGGGGATCGTGATCGGACGGCAGCATGGGGGCTTGAGCGAGACCTTTACCGTCCGCAAGATCTCGAACGGCGTCGGCGTCGAGAGGATCTTCCCCCTGCACTGCCCCTCCATCGAGAAGATCGAGGTCAAGCGCCTGGGCAAGGTGCGCCGCGCCAAGCTCTACTATCTTCGTAAGCTGAGCGGCAAGGCCGCGCGCATCAAGGAGCGCCGCGAGTTCGATTAGGTTCGGTCCACCCAGGGACAAAGCCTCGCCTTCCCGGCGGGGCTTTGTCCGTTTAGGGCCGACGCCGTCCTGAGGGGCCCGATGTGATATGATGGTGCTGCTGGCGTAGAAGGCGTGTGGATCGGTCGGATGTCCTTTTGTCTGCGTGGATTTTGGTTTTGCGAGCCTGCGACGCTCCCCCCGGGAACGTCGTTTTTTGTCTATGCAGTCGTTTTTTTGTGCTCGACAGGAAGCTGGAGGTTGAGTGTGTACCGTTTTCATATGAAGGTTTACGGCTGTCAGATGAACGTCTACGACAGTGACCGGGTGCGGACGGCACTGGTGCGCAGGGGCTGGGAGGATACGAAGGAGGCGGAGGCCGACCTGGTCGTCGTCACGGGGTGCAGCATCCGGGGCAAGGCGGAGCAGAAGGTCTGGAGCGAACTGGGGCGTTACGCGGATGCCTGGAGCAGCGGGCGCCGACCCGTCGTCGCCCTGACGGGCTGCATCGCCCAGAGTCTGGGCAGGCGTGCGCTCTCCCGCTTCCCCTGGGTCAGGCTCGTCTCCGGGCCGCGGCATATCGGCCTCCTGCCCGACGGCCTGGAGCGCGTGATGCGGGACGGTGTGCGTGTCGATCTGCTGGACGACGACCCGCGGGATTTCTTCGATCTGGACGAGTTCACCGCCCGGCGCGAGAACCCCTGGCGTGCCTACGTGACCATCGCGCACGGCTGCGACAACTTCTGTACCTACTGCATCGTCCCCTACGTGCGCGGGCGCTTTCTGTCGCGTCCCGCGGAGGACATCCTGCGCGAGGTGCGCCTGCTCGTGACGAGCGGCGTGAGGGAGGTCACCCTGCTGGGGCAGAACGTCAACAGCTACGGCAAGGACTTTTCGGACGGAACGACGTTCGCTTCGCTGCTGCGCGACGTCGCGCGGATCGACGGCCTCGACCTCGTCCGCTTCGTCACGTCGCTGCCGCAGGATTTCACCGAGGACATCGTGGAGGTCATGGCCGGGGAGCGCGCCGTCTGCCCCTCCCTGAACCTGCCGATCCAGTCGGGAAGCGACCGCATCCTGAAGCTCATGAACCGGAAGTACACGCGCGCGGAGTACCTCGAAAAGGTCCGGATGGTGCGGAGGGCGCTTCCCGAGCTGGGCCTGACCAGCGACCTGATCGTGGGGTTCCCCGGCGAGACGGAGGAGGACTTCGAGGCGTCCGTATCGGCCCTGGAGGAAATCCGGTTCGACCTCGTCCACACGGCGGCCTACTCCGAACGTATGGGCACACCCGCGGCGAACATGCCCGGAGCGCTGCCCCAGGAGGTGCGTCTCTCCCGCCTGACCCGCATCAATGTGGTACAGGACGCCATCACGCTCTCGATCAACGAGGCGCTGGTGGGGCGGACCTTTCGGGTTCTGGCGGACGCGCCCGCGCCGAAGGGCGAGGGGCTCCTGCAGGGCCGGACCTCCACGGACAAGGTGACGCTCTTCCCCGGCGGCGAAGAACTGCTGGGAAAATTCGTCGACGTGAGGATCACCGAGGCGGAGTCCTGGTGCCTGCACGGGGAGATTGCAGGATCGTAAATTGTAGGATCGTAATTCGATGTGATATGCTTAAATATTAAGCGACGCCTCCCTGGCGTCCGAGGTCTTGCAGGGTCGAGTTTCCTTTTCGAGGAGCGGGTTTGTGATGGGCCGAAGATGGCTGTGCCGTAAGATGTTGTGTCGCGATGCGCGTTTGAATCGCCTGGCGGATCGTTTTTCGGCCTTTCTTCAAACGCCGTCCTCCCCCGAGGAGCGCTGTTGCCGCATCTCGGGGGAAGGGCTCGAGGGCGAGTTCCGGCGCGCCTTTCTCGATAATTTCATGGAGGTCAGCTGGGAGGACGCACGGTCCGATCGCAAGACGCGTCTGACCATGAGCACGACCGGGGACGCCTATACCCTTTATTTCTCCCTTTTCGGCGAGCTCTTCTGGTCCGAGGAGCTCAGCGGAGCGGAGTGGAAGATTGGCCCCGACCGTTTCGTCGTCCTGCGGGTCCGCGAGGCCGTGGAATCCATGACGCTGGCTCCCGGATGCCGGAGCATGGGGATCGGCCTGTCGGTCCCCTCGGAGCAACTGCGCCGGTTTATCGGCGACGGGCCGGGGTTTGGCCTTGACGCGAGCCGCGGCTATACTGGACGTTCGTTCGTCCTGACCGATGCCGTGCGGCGGGTGCTGGGAGACCTGCAGGACTGTCCCCTGTGCGGGGACCTGCGGCTCCTCTATATGGAGGCGAAGGCTATGGAGCTGTTCTCGCTGATTCTGGAACAGGCCCGTTCCGGTTCCTCCGGGCATGACCGGGATCGCCTCTCACGGACGGAGCGTCAGGCCCTGGAGCGGGTGAAGGCCATGATCGACGCGGACATCTCCCGTCCCGTCTCCATAAGGGATCTGGCCCGCCATGGACACATCAACGAGTGCTCGCTGAAGCGGGCGTTCAAACGCGCCTATGGCCTGCCCGTACATTCCTACATCCTGGACCGGCGCATGAGCGCGGCACGGAGGCTGCTGGAGCTCGGCCGGGGTGTGGCGGAGACGGCGTCGTGCGTAGGCTACGGCGACGCCAGCAGCTTTTCCCGGGCGTTCAAGAGAAAGTACGGCTGCAGTCCCGGCGGCGTCAAAGGGTAGGGTTTCGAGGTCACAGGGGTCACTTCTGCTGCGACAAATCCCTCCTGTCATTTTCGGCTGTGATGTACTTCTCCTCCGCTTTGCCTACGATGACGGTCCCGACCAGGTCGCCCAGACAGTTATTGGTGGTGGTTCCCATGTCGAAGAGACGGTAGAATGCTGCGATCACTCCCACAACCTCTATGGGAAGCCCGGCGGACTGCACTACGACCATCAGCTTCACGATGCCGCTTCCGGGGATTCCGCCGCCGCCCATTGACAAAATCGTGGAGATGAAGATCACGTTGACCAGCTGAAACAGCGTCATCTGCTGGCCGATCATCTGGCTGATGAACAGGATAACGCAGGCATAGAGCAGCACGGAGCCGTCCGTGTTCATCTGGGAGCCCAGGGGAATCGTGAAGCCAGATATCCGTTCGGGGATGCCGAATTTCTCCTCGGCAACCTTAATGTTCACGGGGATCGTGGCGATCGAGCTGCAGGTGGAGATTGTGTATATCCACACCTCGGCGCTGTCCCGGATGAAGCGGAAGGGGTTGATGTGAGGCTTGAAAGCCATAAGGAAGCCGCCGTAGACGATGATGACATGCGCCAGACAGGCGGCGTAGTATGTGCCTACCAGCACCGCCATGGAGGTGAAGATGCCCGCACCGTACTTGCCGAAGGAACTGCCCATCAGGAAGAACACGCCGATGGGGGACACGCTCATGATCATGCCGATCAGCGAGAAGATCATGCTGTTGAATCCGTTAAAGAACTTTCTCATGACCTCCTTGTGTCCCTGATTTGCGATGCGGAGGATGGCGATTCCCAACAGGATGGCGATCACCAGCGTCTGGACGATATTGCCATCGGCGAAGGTCTTGACCATGTTTGTGGAGAACAGCCCCTTGAGGAAGTCCGCCAGAGTGATATCCACGCCGCCCTTGATCTCCTGGGTGGCCAGGCCGGCAAAGTCTGCAAACTTTCCAGGTTGCAGGAGCATCGCAACGACAATACCGATAATACAGGCCAGCACCGTGGTAACAACGTAGTAGGTGATGACGCGCACGCTGACGCGCCGGAGCGAGGCCAGGCTGTCTTGGGAGATGATACCCGTCACAATCGTGCAGAGCACCATGGGGACGACGATCATCTTGATGCAGTTCAGCCATATATCGCCAAGGAAGCCCAGCTGCACCATCGTTTGACCGTCCACAAGCCCCGCGATAGAGCCCAGGATCATCGCCAGAAAAACTTGAGTTGTCAAGGAAACCTTTTTGCCGCCAACCCTCATGAGAAAAACCTCCTTTGTCCTTTAAAGTTCTTCGTCTATTTCCCGAACAATTGCCGCCGCACGCTCCGAGTCGCTCCGCGTGATGCCCTTATAGAACACAAGTCTCACGAAACTTCCGATAATCGGGCGAATCAGGAGACCCTTTTCCTTCGCGCGAACGCAGAATTCCTGAGGTGTAATCCCAGCTCCTTCCATGTCCAGCATCATGATGTTGGTCTGCACATTCTGCTGTGCTTTGACCTTTTTCAGGTCCTTCAACAGCGAGGCGCAGAACTGCGCGTTCTCGTTATCCTCCCTGAGACGCTCCACATTATGCTTCAGAGCATAGATCGCAGGAGCCGCGATGATGCCCGCCTGACGCATGGCGCCGCCCAGCAGCTTGCGCGTCTCCTTCGCTTCGGAGATAAACTTTTTTGTGCCGCACAGCAGGGAACCCACCGGCGCCCCAAGTCCCTTGGATACGCAGAACATCATGGAGTCGACATACCGTGCGATCTCCTTCACCATCGTTCCCAGGAAGACCGCGGCGTTGAATATACGGGCCCCATCCATGTGTACGGGGACCCCGTACCGGTCCGCCAGACT
Source organism: uncultured Fretibacterium sp. (assembly GCF_963548695.1). Classification (NCBI taxonomy): domain Bacteria; kingdom Thermotogati; phylum Synergistota; class Synergistia; order Synergistales; family Aminobacteriaceae; genus Fretibacterium; species uncultured Fretibacterium sp. The sequence continues at coordinate 2,938 of NZ_CAUUWA010000026.1, read as the reverse complement.
GCGAATCTCCGCCATGCGTTTCAGGTTGATGCAAGTGCCCCCCGTGTAGTTGTGCGTGTTCTCAATGCAGATCAAGTTCACCGGGCCGCTTTTCAGTTTCTCCTCCATGTCCGTCGTATTCGGCATAAGAGATGTATCGGATCGATACGTCACCTTCTTCAGCTGGCCGAACCGCGGGGTGAAGGCCGTCTTTTCGCTGCGGTCGAGGTGCTGCAGCTCGTCGAGCAACACCGTGTCGCCGGGACGGCACCACGTTAACAATGCCGCCTGGTTCCCCATCGTCCCGGACGCGCAAAGCAGCCCCGCCTCCTTGCCCGACACTTCGGCCGCCATGTCCTCCAGCTCGTTGACGGTGAGGTCCTCGCCGCGCCCTTCCGCGTCGAGGCGCCCATCGTCCCCGAGCCGCGCCGTGAGGATCGTCCGAAGCATCGGTTCATCTGGGAGGGTGAGGGTATCACTTCTCAAATCGATCATGCGCCAATCGCTCCTTGATTGTGTGTATGTGTGCAGATGCAACGTTATCAAGAACTTCAAAAAGAACTTGTGCAGAGCAAAAGAACTCTTTAACAAATTAAACCGCATTTCCGCGATATAATCTAATATAGATTTTAAAATGTTTATATTTATTTTTATAAATAATAAGGTATTGGTGGAGGCAGGTCAGGCATGTTTCACTACGCGAATTACATCTACGCCGTATACCGTGAGCGAAGCTTCAGCAAGGCTGCGGACAAGCTCTTCATCACCCAGCCCGCGCTGAGCATCATGATCCGGAAGGCGGAGGAGGGACTTGGACTTCCAATCTTCGACCGCTCCCACAACCCTATAGGGTTGACGCCCTTTGGCGTGGAATATGTTCAAGCACTGGAGGAGATTCATGGCATTGAGCAACGCCTCAGGGAAATGGTCGAGAAGACATGCACGCTGCAACAAGGACATCTATCCATCGGCAGCAGCAACCTTTGCGTGGATTACTTCGTCACCCGGCATCTGGTTCAGTTTCATCAGCAGTACCCAAACGTTGACCTCATTGTGCGAAACCTCAACACTCTGGATGCAAAACATCTGTTGGACTTGGGCGAGTTGGATTTCGTCATCACCAACCGGCCCTACGACAACAAAAAGTACGTACAGAAGGTCTGCTTTCGAGAGTGCCTGCTCCTTGTCGTCCCCTCGGATTTTGAAGTAAACAAGGGCCTTGAAGCCCACTGCCTTGCGCCGGATGAGCTGGGCGACGCTGTGTTCTCCCTGCCGAGGAGGCGCACCGTGAGTTTGAGCCTATTCGCCCAGGTGCCCTTCGTCCTCCTCAGCAGCCAGAATTACCTGCGGCAGTACACGGACTTTCTGTTCCGTGAGCGAAATCTTTCCCCCACCATTGTCCTTGAGCTGGAGCAATCGGCCACATCCTACAACTTCGCGTACCTCGGCATGGGGGCAACCATCCTGAGCAATCGTCTGGTCCAGAACAATGCGGATACAACAAAACTTTGTTTTTACAAGATCGACAGCGATCACGCCGACCGCGATACCTTCCTCAGTTTCCGGCGCGGCGTGTACTTCTCGGACGCGATGCGGCGATTCGCGGAATTGTTTCTGGAAGCTTATCCAGTTGCCGCTGACGACGAATTCATGGAGAATTTGCCCTCAGCAGGCCCCTCAGCAGGCCATTGAAGGAATCGCACAAAGCGACGGGTTCTAGGGAAACGCTGATTTAATCCATGAAGCACCCCGGTGGTACCCCAGCTTGCTTGTTGATGGGCTGAACTTGCCGGGGCCGCCGCTATCGGGATAGCGGCGTGGGGGCTTGGGGGCGAAGCCCCCATGTTAAATTTTAGGGAAGCGCTGGAGATTTTTGCCCATAGATGTTTTGCATACTCCTCTTTGGAAAAATATGCGTTTTTGTTTTAATCAGCGCTTCCCTAGAAAATGCAGGTCTTGGCAGGTCTTAAAGAAGGGGTTGCAGATTTTTCCCGGAGAGGAGCTCATCGATGTCCGCGCTTTGCTATAATTCCAGGTAGAAAAGGCTTACTGGCTGGGGGCGTGAAGTTGTATGAGGCGAAAGGATCGGGAGGTCACGGATCTCGAGGCCATTGGACGCATTATCGGGGACTGCAAGGTCCTTCGGTTGGGGATGGTCGATGGGAGGCGGCCCTATGTCGTTCCGTTAAATTTCGGTTTCGACCTTCGGGGCGGCGTCCTGGAACTCTACTGTCACAGTGCTCCGGAGGGGCGCAAGGTCGAGGTCCTGCGGAGAAATCCCGAGGTGTGCTTCGAGATGGACTGCGGGCACAAGCTCGTCGAGGCCACGGCGGCCTGTGGTTATGGCTTTGCCTACTCGAGCGTCATCGGTGAGGGGACGGTCGGCTTTATCGAGGACCACGAGGAAAAACTGCAGGCGCTGCTGAGGATCATGGAGCACCAGACGGGGCGATCGGATTTTTCCATCCCCGACGCGGCTCTGCGCGGCGTTCTGGTCTTCAGGGTCGCTGCCGGCTCCTTCACGGCCAAGCAGAGGCTCCTTCCTCCGGGGTCCTGAGGCTGGGGCGGAATGCCGCAGAGTAATGTGTATGCCCTTTTGGGGCTCTTTTCCTTCGGACTTGCGCTTCTGGTCGCTCGTCTGGTGGTGAAGATTCAAAGAGGCGAGTTCCCCGGAGGGGATTTATGGGTCCTGTACCTCAGGATGCTGTTGGGCTTTTTGTTCGCGGCCGCCATCGTTTACGGCTACCGCTCTTTTTTTTCGTAGCGAGAAACGGGTACGAGTCAGACGGGGAGCGAAAATGAGACGAACGTATTCTGCGTCCCTTCATCGTGAAGGGGCTGGGCAAGGTGGATGCGCTGGATGCCGCTTTTTGCCTTTGTGATACGCTGGGCGGCAACATCTAAGGAAATGCTGATTTAATCCATGAAGCCCCCCGGTGGTACCCCAGCTTGCCTGTTT
>NZ_CAUUWA010000025.1 GCF_963548695.1 uncultured Fretibacterium sp. | reverse complement strand
CCTTCATCGTCCACGGCCCGGAGGGCATCCTTCTGCCGTGGCTCTGCCTTTACCTTTACTCGGCCCTGACCGACGACCCCAAGGTGCTGACCCGATCCCTGCTTTACGGGCCGGGCGTCGCGGTCACGGTGTTGCTGGTGCTGAGCTACATGCTCCTGCTGCGCCTGGAGAACCCGATGGCCCTGACACTGATGCTCTGCCGTACGCCCGCAGCCCTGCCCTCCGCCTCCTTCGCCCTGCCGGTCCTGGCGGTGGGGAGCCTTCCCTGGACGGGGTTCCTGCTGCGCGCGGTCGCGGCCTCGTGGCCGAGGAGCGGGGAGGACCTGCTGAACCCGGAGGGCCCGAGGCTCCTTCTGCTCACCGGGGCGGGGGTGCTCCTCCTCTTCGGGGTGTTCATGGGCGACGCCCTGACCCTCGTCTCCTGCCTCGCGCCCCTGGCGGCGCTGACCGGGGACTGTCTCGACGAGTGGCTGGACAAGGACCGGGTCCGCGTGCTGCAGGGCGCCGTGGCGCTCAACCTGATTTACCTGCTGCTCGCCCTCACCGTCGGGCTGCTCCTGCTCCTCGGGGCCTTTCCCGTCCTCTCGTCCGCGCTGCTCTCCATCGTTCCCTGGGCCGTCTTCCTGGTCCTGTTCGGCGCTGCGAGCTGGTATTACGCCAGGACGCGACAGTCGGCCAAGATGATGCGCAACCTCTCCGCCGCGGCGATGCTGGCACTCCTTCCCCTGGCCGGGGTCTTCGACCTCCTGGCGGAGAGCACCTCCATGCGGGAGGTGGGGCTGGCTTTGAGAGGGGCAGGGCGCTATGTACTGGCCCAGTACGCCATGAACCGGCCCTCCCTGTTCTTCTACACGCTAAAGGACTCCGTGTCGGTCAACGGCCCGCTGATGCCGGGATTCGCGGAGCAGAAGGTGGAGAACGACACAGCGCTGCACCTCCTCTGGGAGGGAAAAGAACGGGTCTTTCTGTTGATAGGGAGCGAGCAACCGCTTATTGCCCCCCTGCCGCAGGAGGTCAACGTGCTTTACGACGCGGGAAGGCTGATGGTGCTGAGCAACCGAAAGCTCCCGCTGCACGCCGGCACCCTGCAGTCCGCCTCGTCGGCGGACGTCGAACTGGCAAGGCCGTATAGAGGCAGAGGAACGAGCATCGAATTGCAACACGATCGATTGTAGGAGCAATTAACGGGTTAATTGAATCATAAATTGCATCCAGGCGTTGTTTCGGGCATTCCTCGGATTGATTTGAACGAAACGCGGTACTCCAAAGCTACAGCGCCTCGGCCTTGTAGGAGCTGCGGACGAACGGCCCGGAGGCCACCCGCGCGAAGCCGAGCTCCAGCGCCTTGACGCGATAGAACTCGAACGTCTCGGGGGTGACGTACTCGTACACCGCGATGTGCCGCGAGGTCGGCTGGAGGTACTGCCCCACGGTCAGCATGTCGCAGTCCCCCTCCCTGAGCCGCTTCATGACGTCTATTACCTCGTCTTCCCGCTCGCCGAGCCCGACCATGATGCCCGATTTCGTCTTGAAGCCCTTCTCCTTCGCGTAGCGGAGGACGGCCAGGGACCGCTCGAAGTCTGCCTGGGGGCGCACCTTGAAGTACAGGGAGGGCACCGTCTCCACATTGTGGTTCAGGACGTCCGGGCGTTCCGCCAGGATGATGTCCAGCAGGTCCTCGCGCCCCTGCATGTCCGGGATCAGCAGCTCGACGGTTGTGTCCGGGCACTGCGCCCGGAGCTCCCGGAGGCAGGCGGCGAACTGCCCCGCGCCCTGATCGGGGAGGTCGTCCCGCGTGACGGAGGTGACGACGGCGTGGCGGAGCTTCAGCGAGCGGACGGCCCTTGCGACGTGCTCCGGCTCCAGCGGGTCCACGGGGTCGGGGAGCTCCCGGCTGACGTTACAGAAGGTGCAGTTGCGCGTGCAGTTCCGGCCCAGGATGATGAAGGTCGCCGTCCTCTTGCCGTAGCATTCCATGCGGTTCGGGCAGTTGGCCTCCTGGCACACGGTGTTCAGGTGCAGGCCCCTCAGGAGCTCCTCGACCTCCTGGAACGGGCGGCCGCCCTGAATTTTGATCTTCAGCCACTCGGGCTTGCGTACCGCTGTCTTTGCGGTTGTCATGGTCCTACCCCTCCTTGTATTCTTCCTGTCCGGGCCTCAGGCCGCGTCCGTGGTCCGAGCGGTCGTCACGTCCTCGATCAGCACCTCGTTCTCCATCCCGTGGATGTAGTCCCCGGCCCGGATGCCCTCCAGGCACCGAACCAGGGCGCCACGCTCCAGGGCGTTTCCCTCCAACCGCTGCGCCAGCTCGAAGATGTCCCGGTCCCCGAAGAAGTCCCCCAGGATCTCCGCGTGCCGGATAACCCCCTCGGCGACCTCAAGGCGGTACCCGATCATGCCGAAGGGGTGGTGGACGTCGTAGCTGTGGGTGAAACGATACCGAACCCCCAGGTTCCAAGCTGGGGAGTCGAAGCGCTCCCGCTTGATCCGCAGCACCTCCCTCAGCTCGTCCTCGCGGAGGACGTACGTCTCACGGATGCCGTAATGCTTCATGAAATGTCCCTTCAGGTACTCCATGAACGCCCGCACGTCCATGCGGACGTATTCGGAGAGCGTTCCGATCCTGCTGGCGACGGACTGGATCTGCTTGTTCACGAGCTTGACCGGGTTGGGCCGCAGGGCCTTGGAGATGGCCTCCATGTCCACGTCGAACAGGAGCGTCCCGTGGTGCAGCACCCGGTTCTCGTACCGGAACTGGGCGTTTCCGGAGACCTTTTTGCCCTCCACGGTGATGTCGTTTCTACCCGTGAACTCCGCGTCTATTCCGAGCTGCCTCAGGGCATCGACGACCGGGGAGGCAAACTTGAGAAACGGGTTTTCCCCCTCGTCGCGGAAGGGGGCAATGAGGGTGTACTGGAGGTTCTTGAGGTCGCAGTAGATGGTGCCTCCGCCCGAGAGCCGGCGCACTACCCGGATGCCCTTTTCCTCGGCGTAGTCGGCGTCGTACTCGCAGCGGGCGTCCTGATTGCGGCCGATAAGGATTGTCGGCACGTTCTGCCAGACCATGAAGACGTCCTCCCGGACGTTCTTCAGCAGGTACTCCTCCAGGGCGTGGTTGTATGCGGGGTCGGTGGACGGATTTTCTATCAGCAGCAAGGGATACGCCTCCTCAATGTCGTGTTCTTAACATTGTACATCTCATTGCACACCCCATTGTACACCACGCGGCCTGTCGTGGGCATCCTTGTGCGGGTCCCTGCGCTTACGCGGATGGCGCCGCAGCGCCCCTGGCGGTATGCACGGCGATGGGTGAGGCCGGCCGTCCAACGGACGGCCGGCCTCACGGTTCCATCAGGCGTATAGGCAGGCACGCATGGCCTCACTTTTTCATCTTGCAATCGTTCATTCGCCCGCATAATAATCCAGGCCGATGGGGTCGGGCGTATCCCCCGCACCGTGCATCAGGCCAACCTGTTTGATCGCCCCGCCGCTCCAGACGAGCGTGCTCGTGCAGTCCGTGACGGAGCAATCGTAGCCGTATCCGGCGATGCTCCCGACTTGGCTCGCGTTTCCCTTGATGGAGCCGGATGTGGCGCAGCCGGTTATGCGATAGAGCGAGGGGCCCGGGTGCTCCTCCAGGAATGCCGACACGAAGAGGTTTCCGCCGACCAGCCCGCCGACCCGCTTCGACGAGGCCGAGACCGTGATGTCGACGTCGGCAGAGCAGTTCCGGATCAGGGTGGGGCTGCTCTTGTCGTAATTGCCGGCGTGTCCCGTCAACCCGCCGACCATGAAGCTCTTTTCGTCCGAGGCATCGATGGTCGCCTTTACGGCGCAGTTCTCCATGACCGGCGATTCCTGGATGCAGCCGACCAGCCCTCCTACGGAAAAAGCCCCGAATCCCTTTGCCGTGACGTTCCCCTCTGCCGTGCAGGCGCGGACGGTCAGCCACTTGCCGCCCCCGCAGATGAGGCCAAGCCCCTGCATGTTCTTCCCGTTGGAGGTTACGCTGGCGTTGGCGGAGCAGTTTTCGATGGCGCCGTACCCCATTCCCGCTATGCCGCCAACGGCGCCGACCATGTAGCCTTCCACCCTGTTCCCGCCGGTCAGCTTGATGCCGGTTATCCCGCCGTTGATCACCCCGACGACGCCCCCAACCATGCAGGCGCCTTTGACGTCCGCATTGCTGAGGGTCAGGTTCCGGATGGACGGGGAAGCGGCATTGCCCATCACGAAGCCGAACAGCCCGACGCCTACGGTCTCGGGGCGGTTGACGGTCAGATTCGAGATCGTGTGCCCGTCGCCGTCGAACCGGCCCACGAAGGCAAGCGAGGATTTGGCGACCTCACTTTTTTCAGGGTCGTCGCTCGCCATGTTGAACGTGCCGATCGGGTCCCAGTTGCCGTACGACGACAGGTCGATGTCCGAGATCAGGATGAAGGATTTGTCCCGGTAATCCTTGATCTTCGCGAGCTGTTCCGCCGTCGCGATCCGGTAGGGGTCCTCCTGCGTCCCCTGCCCTCCCGCAAAGGGCGGTGCCGCATTTTCGCTCTTTCCGCTCCCTCCGCAGCCTCCGTTCGCCAGCAGCACGACACCCAGAAGGAAGAGCATGACGATATTCAACGCCCCGCGCCGGCTTCTCAGGCTAAGGTTTTTCAATTGAAGCACCTCCTATGGATAATTTAGCATCTCTGCCTGTAATCCTATAATGAAGCAGTATGACACCACAAACAAGAAAACGCTTATGCGGGAGGAAATTTTTAGTCATGAGAAAGGAAATTTTTCTCGAAATGGTATAATATTTCAGTTTGTGCGGACTGACAAAAGGTCTGATGGCTTGTTGAGGGACGGCTTGTCGGGAAATGGAAGCCCATAATGAATTTGGAAACCCATATGAATGGAAACCCGTCATGATGGCACGGTCTTGCCGCGTCACCTTCAGGGATCACATAGAGTTTTTCGAGGCAATCCATGAGACGGGGAGGGGCGTAAACGTCTCGGAGGATGGGCTTGTCTCCTTATCTACCCCATTCGCGGAGATCCTTCTGGAGACCCACAGCCTTTTCCATGGCGCGAGCCTGAACATCCTCAAGATCTCGCCGAGGGCGGACATCGTCATACCCTACGATTTCGGCGGCGGCGTCCTGGGGATGGACTACCTCGTAGACGGCTCTTATCTCCTGGACGAGAGCAGCGGCAGAACGGTTTTGCCCAGGGACCTCTTCCTGCTGCCGCCGTCGGGCTGCAGGGGCAGCATGGTCTTTCGCGGCGGAAGGCCAAGCGAAACCGTCGCTTTCGACGGCCCCGGGAGGATCTTGTCGGACCTCCTCGGGGAGGACGGCGGCGCGTTGTGGGCGGAGGCGCTCGGAGCGGGCGGCGGGTACGGAGGCGGGCCTCGTTTGCTGCGTGCGCCGCAATGTGTGGCCGGCCCTTTTCTGCAGATGCTGAATTGCGATTACCCGGCTCGGGCCAAGCGTCTGTTCCTCGAGGGCAAGCTGATGGAAGTCCTGTCGCGGATAATCGCCAGGGGATTGCCGGCTGAGGAAAACGAAAGGAGCGGCGGGGACGCGTTCGAGCTGGAGCGGATCAGAATGATTCCGGGAATCCTGATGGAGCGCATCAACAACCCTCCGTCGATCTCCGAGCTCGCCCATGAGCTGTCCGTCAACTCCACCACGATGAAGAAGGGCTTCAAAAATATCTTCGGAGAGCCGATTTACACCCACCACAGGAACCTGTGTCTGAGCCTGGCCGCGACGCTGCTGCTCGAGACGGATAAATCCGTCTTGGAAATTGCCTCCGACGTCGGCTATTCCAACAGCGGAAACTTCGGCAGCGCCTTCAAGAGACGCTACGGCGTCTCTCCGGTCCGGTACCGGCGGAATGGGCGCAGCGCATGGCCGCTCCCGGAGCCCTGAGGGTGGGCGGCACGGACGAGATCCTGCGGGAGGACCTGCTGAGCGAGGTCTACCGCACGAACGTCAGGATGGTCTATGTGCGGGAGGTCGGCAGGATGGCCTGCCTCGCCTCGAACCCGGATGCCGGCCCCGAATCCTTTGCGGGCGACGATACGCGATAAGGAACGGGAGCTTCTTCGGACAGCGAGCCGACCGTGCACCGTGACGGAGACGAATCCCCGGGGATTTGTCCCCGTCGCTCCGGTCCCACAGTCTCCCCACATATATAATAAGCTTGATGAGTAGAAAAGCCTGATGATAGGAGGGGCGGGCATGTTGGAGAGGATTACGTTCGATAAGTTTACCGCCTTTGAAAAGTTGGATATCAGGTTCTCCCCAGGGATCAATGTTTTTACCGGGGAAAACGGGACCGGAAAGACCCATATCCTCAAGGCTGCCTATGCAGCCTGTGATATTGCCAAAAGCAAGGAAAGTTTTGCCGAAAAGATCAATAAAGACACCGCAATTTTGTGTTTTTCGGCCGTAAACGATAAATGATATAATAACCAAGAAGTCCCGCCCAGGAGAGGTTGGACGGGGTTGTTTCCTGGGCTGCCGAAGCGGGGCCGATTTCCCCACCTCGGACTTACGCCCTGACGTGAGGGATTACGCTTTGAAAAGCCGAAGAAGTTCGGCGAGGGCTCGTAAGAGTGTTGCTAGCGCTCTTACGAGCTTTGTTATTCTCTCCACGCTATCACCCCCTTTCGGGGGGATGCCCCAAACAGCTTCGCTCTATGTTCTGAGCGCCTCTCCTATCTTCTATTTTATCGTACTTATGACACAAGGAAGAAGCTGGGTGCTCCTGGAGGCCGCCCGCCCGGTAGCACCCTGGATATAGGGAGCCGAGGTCCCACAGGAGGGCTGCAGGAAGGTGGCCTGGGTCCCTTGCCCGGGGGACTAAATATGTGTTTTTGTTTTAATCAGCGCTTCCCTAAGATCGACAAAGGCAGCTGGATCGAAGGTTTTGCGTATCAACCAAAGTCGGTCTTATGCCTTCTCCTTTCCATCGAGCCCTTCTCCACCGAGCCCTTCTTCCTCGAGATGGATGGGCCTTTCATATCCGCCGATATCCGCTTTTCACGGCCGGCACGCTATCCTCTATAATAAAAGACCGAAGGCGGCGGAAACGCCGCGAGACTTTTCAGACAAAGGATGTTGCGCGTGTTCGACGAGGAAAAACGCTCCCGGCTGCTGGCGGCCTACAGGGCCCTCCCGGACCTGGAACGGAAGCTCTGCCGCTTCCTGGCCGTGCTCTACGTCCCCATTGCCGTGAGCAATCTGATGAAGTGCCTCAACGCGTCCGCCATTTACACGCCCCTGGGGATTCAATGGGGCGCCAAGGTCTCCATTCTCCCCTTCCTGGAGCGGTGGCGGGACGCGGAGCTGACCGATACCGTTCCGGTTCGGAACACGGTGTACTGGTACCTCGACCGCCTGCTGGCCGAGCCCCTCGCCCGGGAGGCCTGGGCCCTCGGGGAGTTCCGGGCCTTCGACCGGGCCATCGACGAGACGATGGGCTTTTCCCGCGAGGATGCCGGCCATTTCTACATACCCTCCCTGTCCCGCCTTTACCGCTCCTACCGGAACGCCGTCTACGAGGGCGATGTCGAACGCTATCAAAGCTTCGCAGGTCGAAAATACGGGGGCATGGGGGATTGCTACGGGCCGGACCACCCCTGCAACCCCCTGACGGACATCGTGGCGAACCCGCTGGACACGAACTTTCTGATGGGGCTGGAGCCCGCGGTCGGCGAGCACGTGTTTTTCGGGCTCCTCCGCAATACGATGGGGGAACCGGAGGTCTACCGCAGGGTGGCGGACACCTTCTTCGCCTATTGCCGGGGGAGGGAGATCCCCCCGAGGATGAGGTTCCGCTTCGCCGAGCGCCTGTTCATGCACGGGAGGGCGGAGGAGGCCCAGGCCGCGCTCTCGGGTCAGGAGGACCCCGATGCCTACGCCCTCAGGGCCTTCATCGCCTTCACCGAGCGCGGCGACGAGGCGGAGGTGATCGCGATCTACGAGGCCGGCCTGAAGGTGCTCCGCGGGCTCACGGGCAAGCGTTTGGCCGCCTTCGTGTCCTGGCCGTCCATCCTCTATCCGGTGCTCCTCTTCAAGGCGGGGGAGGCGCGGAAGAAGGTCGCCGCCTATGTCAAAAAGGCCTACGAATGGTCCGAGGGCGGCATGGAGGTGATCCTGTCCCTGCTGTGGAGGGCCCTGTCCCTCGGCAGGGAGGGGACCGACGAGTACGATAACTCGCTCCTGGACACGCCGTACGTCGAGAATCCGGGGCACGCCTGGAGCCCTATATCGTTCTTCGCCCTGCTCTTCTCCCACTGGACCCTTCCCGTGGAGGACGACCGCGCCTTGGCCGAGACCGCGGGGGCGGTGGCCGGCCTCCTGGGCGACCTGGGGCTGGACTACTTCAGGCGGGAACTGCTGGAGATCTACGGGGGAAAGGGTGAACGGCCCGGGCTGCCCTATCCGCTGGGAGCGCTTCTCGAGAAGAGGGACGAATGGGAGCGCTCCCTCTCCGAGCTGCAGGGGATCGGCGGCTCGCCCGAGCGTGCCCGGACGAGCTCGAACAGGCGCCTGGTCTGGGAGATCGATTGGAACGTCTCCAGGGGCAGGGTCTGTGCCCTGACCGTGACGCCCGTGGAGCAGACGCTCCAGAAGAGGGGCTGGAGCAAGGGCCGGCACGTCGCCCTGAGGCGCCTTTACCGCAAGGCGGACACGGTCCTGAGCCTGACGGACCAGGACCACCGCGTCACGTCGGCGATCCGCGAGTCGCGCGACTTCTACGGCACCGAATACTTCCTGGACGTGCCCCAGGCGGTCTTCGCCCTGGCCGGACACCCGCTCCTGGTCCGAGCCGGCACGGGGGAGCGGGTCGAGGTGTTCCAGGACGAGCCACGCCTCTCGGTGCGGGACGCCGGGGAGGGGTACGAGCTGAGCGTCTCCCCCTTCCCCGACCCGGACGCGCCGATGTCCTTCGCCTTCTCCCCGGATGGGCCCAACCGGCTGCGGGTGACGCGCTTCGAGGACCGTCACCTCCGCATGGCGCAAATAGTGGGCCGGTCCGGGCTGAAGCTCCCCAAGACGGCCCGGGACGCGCTGCTGAGGACCCTGGGCAGCCTGGCCTCCGTCGTGACGATCCACTCCGACCTCGAGGGGCTGGAGACGGACGCCCAGACGGTGAAGGCCGACGGCAGGCTCTGCGTCCAGATTCAGCCCGCGCAGGACGGCCTGGACGTTGACGCCGTCGTGCGCCCCCTGGGGCCCGGGAGTGCCCCGTGCCGGCCGGGCCGTGGCGGGGCCAACCTCTTCGGCTCCCAGGACGGACGGCGCGTGCAGGCGCAGCGCGACCTGGACGAGGAGCGGGAGGGGCTGCGCCTCCTGCGGGAGGGGTGCCCCGCCCTGGCGGAGGGGGAGCAGGCGGCGGACGAGAAGTGGCGACTTCCGGACGCCGAGCTGGCCCTGGAGTTCCTGGTGCAGCTCGGGGAGATGGGGGACGCCGTGACGGTGGAGTGGCCCAAGGGCCAGAGCATGAGGGTGGCCGCCGTCGTCTCGGAGGGGAGCCTGAACGTCTCCGTGCGCGAGGCGGGGGACTGGTTCGGGGTCTCGGGGGAGCTCCGCGTCCGGGAGGACCTGGTGCTGAACATGAGGACCCTCCTGGAGCGGATGAGGTCCGGGCTCGGGCGCTTCATCCCGCTGGGCGAGGGGGAGTTCCTCGCGCTGACGCGGGAGTTCCGCCGAAGGCTGGAGGCCCTGGGGTCGCTCGGCGACGCGAGGGGGGGGGAGATCCGCGTCGCGCCGCTGGCCGCCGGACTGGCCGCGGAGCTGGTCGAGGGGGCCGGCCGCGTCGATGCGGGGCCCGAATGGCGGGCGCTGCTCGACCGCGTCGCGGAGGCGGAGCGCATCGTCCCGGTCCTGCCTCCGACCTTCCGGGGGGAGCTCCGGGAGTATCAGGCGGAGGGGTTCGCGTGGCTCTCGCGCCTGGCTCACTGGGGCGCCGGCGCCTGCCTGGCGGACGACATGGGCCTGGGCAAGACGATCCAGACGCTGGCCCTGCTGGTCGCCCGGGGGGCGGAGGGGCCCGCCCTGGTGGTCGCCCCCACGTCGGTCTGCGCCAACTGGCTGGCGGAGTCCGCGCGCTTCGCCCCGACCCTGGACGTCCGGGAGCTGCGCCACGGCGACCGGGAGCGGATGCTCGCGGAGCTGGGCCCGATGGACCTCGTCGTCACGAGCTACGGCATCCTCCAGAACGAGGTGGAGCGCTTCGCGGAGGTGCGGTGGAGCACTGTCGTCCTGGACGAGGCGCAGGCGATCAAGAACATGGGGACGAAGCGGTCCGGCGCGGTGATGAAGCTGAACGCGGCCTTCCGGGTGGCGACGACGGGCACCCCCGTGGAGAACCGCCTGAGCGAGCTCTGGAGCCTCTTCCGGTTCCTGAACCCGCACTACCTGGGCTCGTTCGAGAGCTTCAACCGCCGCTTCGCGGCGCCCATCGAGCGGGACGGGGACCGTGGGGCCCGTCAGCGCCTCAGGAGGATGATCCAGCCCTTCATCTTGCGGCGCACCAAGGAGCAGGTCCTGGAGGAGCTGCCCTCCAAGACGGAGATCACCCTGAGGGTGGAGATGCGGGAGGAGGAGTTCGCCTTCTACGAGGCCCTGCGCCGGGCAGCCGTGGACACGTTTGCGGACGGGGGCGCGGCCGGGGACCGTCGGCTCCAGATATTCGCGGAGCTGATGAAACTGCGCCGGGCCTGCTGCAACGCCTCGCTGGTGGACCCGGAGCTGCGTCTGCCCTCGGCCAAGCAGGAGGCGTTTCTGGACATCCTGGCGGAGCTGCGCTCGGGCGGGCACAAGGCGCTGGTGTTCAGCCAGTTCGTCGGGCACCTCGCCATTCTGCGGGACTGCCTGGAGCGGGAGGGGGTGCCCTACCAGTACCTGGACGGGTCGACGCCGCCCGACGAGAGGCGCCGGCGCGTCGCGGCGTTTCAGGCTGGCGAGGGGGACTGTTTCCTGATCAGCCTCAAGGCGGGGGGTACCGGTCTGAACCTGACGGCGGCGGACTACGTCGTCCACATGGACCCGTGGTGGAACCCCGCGGTGGAGGCGCAGGCCTCGGACCGGGCGCACCGCATCGGGCAGGAACGGCCGGTCACGGTCTACCGCATCGTGACGAAGAACACCGTCGAGGAGCGGATCGTCGATCTGCACGCCTGGAAGCGGGACCTGGCCGAGAGCCTGCTGGAGGAGTCGGACGCGGCGGTCAGGCTGTCGGCCGAGGAGATGCTGGCCCTGATTCGGGATGCGCATTGATGACGGAAGGGGCGAAAGAGGGCGCCGAACCCGGCGTTCTGTATGGCGTGCTGTATAATGTCTCGTAAAATGCGGAATGCGCACGGGCACAAGTGCCCGAATGCTTTGGAGGTCAAGCGCTAATGCGGATACTTTTGCTGGGGGCGAACGGCTTCATCGGGAGCCACCTGACCGAAAAGATTCTGGACACCTCGGACGACGAGGTCGTCGCGTTCGACATAGAGGGGGGCAACCTGGAATGTTTTTCCGGGCGGGAGCGGTTTTCGTTCCGCCGGGGCGACATCTTCGAGGACGACGCGTGGCTGGAGGAGCAGGTGGCGGCCTGCGACGTCGTCCTGCCGTTCGCGGGGGTGGCGAAGCCCGCCTACTACCTCAGCCACCCGCTCTGGACCTTCGAGCTGGACTTCGAGCAGAACCTCAAGGTCGTCCGGCTCTGCGTGAAGCACGGTAAGCGCGTGGTCTTCCCCTCGACCTCCGAGGTCTACGGGCTGTCCAGCGACAACCTGCTTCTGGAGGACGAGAGCCCCCTGATCGTGGGGCCCATCGGCAAGATGCGCTGGATCTACAGCTGCGGCAAGCAGATGCTCGACCGCGTCATCGCGGCCTACGGGCAGGAGCGGGGGCTGCGCTACACGATATTCCGCCCGTTCAACTGGGTCGGCCCCCGGCTGGACACCCTGGAGGACGCGCGCGCGCGACGGGCCCGCTCCATCACGCAAATAGTCCACGACATCCTGTACCGTGGCGAGGTGACGCTCGTCGGCGGAGGGGAACAGCGCCGCAGCTTCACCTGGATCGGCGACGGGACGGACGCCCTCGCCGCCATCCTGCGCAACGAGGGCGGGCGTGCCGACGGGCAGATCTTCAACATCGGCAACCCGTCCAACAACGTCTCTATTCGCGAGCTGGCGGAGACGATCCTCGATACGATGCGGGAGATGCCCCGCTTCGCGGCCCGTGCGGAGGGGGTCCGGGTCGTCTCCGTCCCGGCGGAGAGCTACTACCGCAACGGGTACGACGACATGCGCAACCGCGTGCCTTGCGTGGACAAGATACGGAACCTGCTGGGCTGGACCCCCAGGGTCTCCCTGAAGGAGTCCATCCGCAGGACCCTGGAGGGCTTCGAGGAACGATGACGGCTCCAGAGGGGCGGCGCTTGTGGGCCCTTTCGGTCCCGATGGCACTGCTGGTGCTGTTCGTATACTTCTGGAACCTGGGTTCCTACGGCCTGATCGACCCGGACGAGGGGCGCTACTCGGAGATCCCGCGCGAGATGCTCGAGTCCGGGGACTTCGTGACCCCCAGGCTCAACTACGTCAAGTACTTCGAGAAGCCCGTGCTGCACTACTGGCTGACCGCGGGGGCCTTTTCCCTCCTGGGGCAGGGCGCGTTCGCCGCGCGGCTGGTCCCGGCGCTCTGCGGGCTGGGCGGGTGCCTCCTGACGTTCTTCCTCGCCCGGCGGATGACGGGCAGCGCCCGGGCCGGAGGGTACTCCGCCCTGGTCCTGGCGGGGACCCTGCTGTGGTTCGGCGTGTCCCGCCTCAACATCATCGACATGACGCTGTCGTTCTTCTTCACGGCGGCGCTGTTTGGCTACGGAATGTGGCTCTCGGACGGGGAACGGCCCGGCGGGAGCACCTGGTTGTTACTCTTCTACGCGGGGATGGCCCTGGCGACCCTCTCCAAGGGGCTGATCGGCGTGGTGCTGCCGGGCGGGATCGCCGTTCTGCATCTGCTCTTCTCCCGGCGTTGGCGGGACCTGCCGAGGATCTTTCCCCCGCTGGGAATCGTCCTCTACCTCGCGCTCACGGTGCCGTGGTTCTGGGCGGTCTGCCGCACCAACCCCGACTTCTTCGACTTCTTCTTCATTCGGGAGCATCTGCTGCGGTACCTGACCAAGGTACACGGCCGCCACGAGCCGTTCTGGTTCTTCGTCCCCATCCTCCTGGCCGCCCTCGTCCCGTGGACGGGGATGCTGCTGGAGGCCCTGCACGCGGCGCGCGGGAAGTGGGGCCTGCTCTCCCGCACCTCCGGGCTCTTCCTGGGGGTCTGGTTCGCGGTGCCGTTCCTCTTCTTCTCGCTCTCGGACTCCAAGCTGATCCCCTACATCGCGCCCTGCATGCCGCCGCTGGCGATTCTGATCGGGACGGCGCTCGAGGTCCTGAGCCGGGGCCGTTCCGGGGCCATGTCGATGTCCCGCCGCTTCGTGGTCCTGAACGGGGCCCTCCTCCTGCCGCTTGCGGCCGCCGGCATCCTCTATCCGGCTCTGAGCTCCCGGCCCGAGGCGGGAGAGCTGTTCGTCTACACGCTGCCCGCCTCGGCCTCCCTCCTGCTCTTCTGGGGCGCGTCGCTGGTGATGCACCGCCGGAGGCTGTTCTCCCCGATGCCCGCGGTCCTGTGCGTCCTGGCGCTGCTCAACGCCTTCGCCTTCTCGCGGGGGTTCGAGGCGAAGGCGCGGCTGGATTCGCCCCGGGAGGTCGCGGAGCTGATCCGGGAGAGGGCCGTCGGGACGGAACGGGTCGTCGCCTACCGGTCGCTGATGCAGGGGCTGTCCTTCTATCTGGGCCGCCGCATCGTCGTCGCGGAGGACCTGAACGAGCTGGAGTTCGGGGCCGCGCAGGAGGAGGACCCCCAATGGTTCCTCGACGCCGGACGGCTTCGGAAGCTGTGGAACGGGCCGGACCGGGTGTTCCTGGTGGCGGAGCGGAGGCACGAGAAGAGACTGACGTCGGACCTCGGCCGGGAGCCGGTGCGCCTGGGCGAGACCCCGGGCAGCATCCTCTTCTCCAACTATTGACCCTTATTGATTTTTGTCAACCTTCCCCCCGGCCCCCTCTTTTCGGCCATCGACCCCCGGCGCACTTTTCGGGGACCTGCAGAGGTATCGCGACTTGAACACGGATTTGTTGAACATGAATATGAACTTGAATATGAAATCGAACGAGGACCCGAATACGGATGTGCCGCGCGTGTCGCGCGGCGAAAGGACGGACGTCTCGGTGATCGTCCCCGTCTACAACGAGGAGGAGAGCCTCCCCGACCTCTTCGCGCGCCTCCTCCCCGTCCTGGACGGGATGGGGCGCTCCTACGAGGTCATCCTCGTCAACGACGGCAGCCGGGACGCGTCGCTGCCCCTCCTGCTGCGCCGTCGGGCCCTGAGGCCCGACGTGATCCGCATCATCGACTTCAATGGCAACTTCGGGCAGCACATGGCGATCATGGCGGGCTTCGAGGCGTCCCGTGGGGATACGGTCGTCACGCTCGACGCGGACCTCCAGAACCCCCCGGAGGAGATCCCCCGCATCGTGGCCGCCATCGACGAGGGGCACGACGTCGTGGGGACGGTGCGCGTCCAGCGCCGGGACGGCTTTTTCCGCAAGGCGGCCTCCCGGATCGTCAACCGGGTAACGAACCGCATAACGGGGCTGTCGCTGCACGACTACGGCTGCATGCTGCGAGGCTACCGGCGGGACGTCGTCGACATCATCAACGAGGCCGCGGAGAGCACGACCTTCATCCCCGCGCTGGCCCAGAAGTTCGCGGTCAACCCCGTGGAGATTGACGTGGGTCACAGCGAGCGGGAGCGCGGAAAGTCCAAGTACAGCCTGTTCCGCCTGATCCGTCTGAACTTCGACCTGATGACGGGGTTCTCGCTCGTCCCGCTCCAGGCCGTCACCATGACGGGGATGCTCCTGTCCGTGCTGAGCCTGCTCTTCGCCGTCTACATGTTCGCCCGAAGGCTCTGGATAGGGCCCGAGGCCGAGGGGGTGTTCACGCTGCTGGCGCTGAACTTCCTGCTGATGGGCGTCACGATCTTCTGTGTGGGCATCGCGGGGGAGTACGTAGGGCGCGTCTACATGGAGGTGCGCCGCCGCCCGCGCTACGCGGTCCGCAGGACCTACGGCTTCGGGGACACCGGGGCCGGCGCCGAGGGGAACGACGGCAAGGGGGAGGCGGAGTGATGAGCGCGCCGCGCCGCGCCGTGGTCTTCGCCTACAGCTCCGTCGGCTGCGTCTGCCTCCGGACGCTGCTGGAGGGGGGCGTCGAGGTCGCCGCGGTCTATACCCATGAGGACGACCCCGGGGAGGAGCGCTGGTTCGACTCCGTCGCCGACCTCGCCCGGGACCGCGGCCTCGCCGTCCTCACCCCGGACCTCCTGGACGGGGCGGAGGAGGAACGTATCCGCGCGCTCGCGCCCGACCTGATCTTCTCGTTCTACTACCGCTCCCTCATCCCGGAGCGGGTCCTGCGCCTGGCGCCGCTCGGGGCCTTCAACATGCACGGTTCGCTGCTGCCCCGCTACCGGGGCCGGGCCTGCGTGAACTGGGCCGTCCTGAACGGCGAGACGGAGACCGGGGTGACGCTGCACCACATGACCGCGCGGGCGGACCGCGGGCGGATCGTCGACCAGGCGTCCGTCCCCATAGGGCCCGAGGACACGGCGCACGACGTCTTTTTGAAGCTGATCCCCCTCGCGGGCACGGTGCTGCGGCGCAGCCTGCCGGCCATTCTGGCGGGCCGCGCGGAGGGCGTGGAGCAGGACGAGTCGCGGGCGACGACCTTCGGGCGACGGCGGCCGGCGGACGGCCTGCTGGAATGGACCGGGAGCGCACGCGCCCTGCACGACCTGGTCCGGGCGGTCGCCCCACCCTTTCCGGGGGCGTTCACCTTTGTGGCGGGGCGAAAGCTCTTCGTGTGGAGGACCCGCGTCCCGGAGGGGGCCGATGCATCCTGCGAGGCGGTGCCGGGGACGGTCCTGAGCTCGGAGCCTCTGACCGTTGCGACGGGCTCGGGGCCGCTGATTGTGACGGAGGCCCGATGGGAGGACGACGGGGCGGACGATGAAAGGGACGGCGGGAGGGGCGGAGCGGTTCCGTTCCTTCCCGTGGGGACCGTTTTGGGGGGAGTTATTGCAAGATGACGGACAACTGCGCGTTGGCGCTGAAGATCGACGTCGATACGCTGAAGGGGTATCGGGAGGGGCTGCCGCGGCTCCTGGACATGCTGAAGCGCCGGGGCATCCGGGCCTCGATCTTCTTTTCCATGGGGCCGGACAACTCCGGCAAGGCCGTGCGGCGCATCTTCCGAAGGGGCTTCCTCTCCAAGATGCTGCGCACGCGGGCGCCCTCGACCTATGGGCTGAAGACCCTCCTCTACGGGACGCTGCTGCCCGCGCCGATGATCGTGGAGTCCGACCCCGGGCTGTTGCGCCGGGCGGTGGACGAAGGGCACGACTGCGGCGTCCACGCGTGGGACCACGTTTTCTGGCAGGACCGGCTGCCGTCGCTCTCCCGGGAGGCCGTCCGCGAGCAGTTCGCGCGCTCGATGGAGCTCTTCGAGCGGGTGTCGGGAACGGCCCCGGCCTGCTGCGCCGCGCCGGGCTGGCAGACGACGCCGGACGCCCTGGCCGTCCAGGACGAGCTGGGCTTCGCCTATTGCAGCGACGTCCGCGGGACGGGGCCGTCCTTACCGCGGGTGTTTTTGCCCCGGATGGGCGGGACGACGTTCCGCACCCCGCAGATCCCCTCGACGCTCCCGACCCTGGACGAGCTCTGGGGGACGGACGGCCTGGACGCGGACACCGTGAACGACCGGTACCTGGACCTGCTGGAGCCGGGGGTGAACGTCCACACCATCCATACGGAGATGGAGGGCGGCGCGATGTGCGGGGTCTTCGAGGCGCTGCTGGACGCCTGTCTGGAGGGCGAGATGGCCTTCGTGACGCTGCGCGAGGTTTTGGTCGAGGCCGAGGCCGCGGCGACGGCGGACGGCGGGGCCGCATCGCTGCCCGTGTCCGAGGTCGTCATGCGTGAGATCCCGGGGCGCGCCGGTACGGTGGCCGTCCAGAACGCCGTGGAGGGCTGAGGCGGGCGGCCATGCGCATCTCCCTCAGGGCCGTCGTCGGGTGTGCGCTGCTTCTGCTGGCGGCGTTCGTCTGCTGGCGCTATCTCGCGTCCCTCAGGGAGTCCCCGGTCCGATGGGTCGAGGGGGGCCTCGCGCTCTCGGAGGAGGTCTGGGGGCAGCTTCGTTCCCTGTGGGATGCGGTACGGCGCTACGTCTACTGGATCCTGGGCGTGTACGTCGTCGTGGCCGCGCTCACGGTCTTCTTCGAGGAGAGCAATCCGGACCGCGCGAACCTGTGGCTCTTCACGCTCCTGCTCTTCCCCTACGTCGGGCTCGCGGCCTATCTGTTCTTCGGCCCCAACGTGCAGAGCGTCCCGCACCGCTGGCGCGTGTTCCGAAGCGCCCGCCGGCGTTTGAAGAACGGCTGTGGCCGGTCTGCGCCCGAGGCGGCGAACGGCCTGGAACGCCTGCTGGAGGTCTCGAGCGGCGCCGTCCCGACCCACGGCAACTCGGTCCGGATCCTGCTGGACGGGGAACGGACCTTCTCCGCCATCGAGGAGGCCCTGGCCTCGGCCCGCCGCACCATCCACATGGAGTACTTCTCCGTGGCCCACGACGGGCTGGGGACCCGGATCAAGGACCTGCTGATCGATCGGGCGAGGGCGGGCGTGGAGGTCCGTTTCCTCTACGACGCGGTCGGGAGCTGGCACATCGGGCGCGAGTACGTCGGCGAGCTCCGGGCCGCCGGGGTGGAGGTCCGGGCCTTCATGCCGGTGGCCTTCGCGCGGTTCCGCAGCGGGCTGAACCATCGGGACCACCGCAAGATCGTCGTGGTTGACGGAAGGGTCGGCTTCGTCGGGGGCCTGAACGTCGGGGACATGTACCTGGGCGGGGACCCCAGGATGGGCCGGTGGCGCGACACCCATCTGCGCCTCGAGGGGCCGGCGGTCCGCGAGCTGGACCGCGTCTTCCTGGAGCTTTGGGGGCAGTGCGTCGGCGGGAAAGCGGGTAAAACGGAGTGCGGAGGGCCGGAGCCCCCGTTCTCCACGCCGGAAAGCGGGGAGGATGGAAAGAAGGGCACTGCGAAAGGGGTCCCGGTCCAGATCGCGTCCAGCGGACCCGGTCCCGCCTTCCGGGCCATAGCGGACGGCTATTTTCAGATGATCGCCTCGGCGCGCCGGCGCGTCTGGATCACGACGCCCTACCTCGTCCCGGGCGAGACGCTGTCCAACGCGCTGTCCATCGCGGCCCGAAGCGGCGTCGACGTGCGCGTCATCATCCCCTCGAAGGCGGACCACACCCTGGTGTTCTGGGCCTCGCAATTCAACGTGGACACGCTGCTGAGAAACGGCGTCCGAGTCTTCAGCTACAAGGGGGGCTTCGTCCACGCCAAGACGATGGTCGCGGACTCGGAGATCGCCTCGGTCGGAACCGCGAACCTGGACGTGCGCAGCCTGGAGATCAACTACGAGGTGCAGGCCTTCATGCGCTCGAAGGAGCTGGCGGCCCAGCTGGAGAGCGCCTTCCTGGACGACCAGGAGCTCTGCGAGGAGGAGTCCCTGTCGGGCCGGAGGAACAGGCCCCTCATCCGGAAGGTGCAGGCCGCCGTAGGACGCCTCTGGTCCGCCCTCCTGTAGTTTCGACGGGAAGATTCGAGCCGAACCGCCGCGCCGGGGTCAAAGATGAAACACGCTATAATAGAGCTATGTGAAATCACTGGAACCACGGGGAGCGGGAACCAATGAGGAACGATGCGTTGGTAAAAGGGAAAAGTGGCCTCAACAGGCTGAACGACAGGCTGTTCAAGTACATTTTCGCCTCGAGGCAGCACAAGACGAATCTTATACGCTTCCTGAACGACGTCCTGGACAACCCTGAGAGAATTGTCGCTGACATCGAGTACCTCAACAGAGAACAAGACCCGCCCATCCTCCAGGGAAAGGGGACGCGCTTTGACGTAAGGGCTAAGACATCCGACGGACGCGTTTTCCAGGTCGAGGTCCAAGTTCGAGATGAGGATGATTTTCTCAAACGCTGCCTCTTCTACACCTGCGCGAATTACACCTCGCAGATCGTCGCCGGCGAGCCCTACGGGCAGCTGGGTGAGGTCGTGTTCATCGCCGTGCTGGACTTCAATACGTTTCCCGACAAGCCGGACGCCTTCCACTCCATCCAGCGGATGCTGGACGTGGAGAACCACAAGTGCTACTGCAGCGGGATTGAGATGCACTTTCTCGAGCTTCCGAAGATGAGGAAGCTGGGGAGAGGGAAATCCCCCGACAGGATGACGGGACTGGAGAGGATGTTGATGTACATGGGTACGATGGGAGAGACCGAGGCTTTGAACGAGATCGCGGCATACGACTCCGACATCAGGAGAATTCTGAACATGGAGGAGGCGTTCGTAAAGACGCCCGAACTGTGGGTAAATTATCTGATACGGGAGAGGGAGCAGTCCGATTGGGAGAACTACGTGAAGAGCCAGGAGGCCAAGAGCGAGGCCAGGGGCGAGGCCAGGGGCGAGGCCAGGGGCGAGGCTAAAAACAGGACGGAAACAGCGCGGCGGATGCTTGCGCGCGGCCTGCCTTCCGAGCAGATTGCGGAGTTCACCGACCTGTCCCTTGAGGAGATCGAGGCGCTGAGGACGGGGATGGCCAGGAACTGAGGGAAGACGGACCTTGTGCTGTATTCGGGTCGTCGGCATTCCGGGAGGTGCGCAATGAGAAGCTATATGAGCGCTCTGAAGGCGGTGGAGGAGGCTGGGGGAAAGGCCTGGCTCGTGGGGGATACGGCGCGGACGATCGCGATGGATCTCCAGCCGGACGTCCTGTCCATGGTCACGGAGTCCTGTAGCCCCGAGGCCCTGGCTGCCCGGCTGGGGAACGGGACGGTCGGCGCCGTGGGCGGCTTTCCCGTGCTTCGCACGGAGGTGCTGGACATGCCGGTCGAGGTCGCCCTTCTGCAGGGCGGGTCGATCGAGGAGGACCTGGCTCGCAGGGACTTCAGTATGAACGCCATCGCGTTCCGCAGCGACTGGGGTGTGGTCGATCCCTTCGGCGGCCGCCACGACATCCGTAACCGGGTCATCCGCCTGACGGGGGACGACATTGAGCTGGTGCGCCGGGACCCTCTGCGCATCGTCCGCATGCTTCGCTTCGCCGCGGAGCTGTCCATGGACATCTTCTGGAAGACCGAGACGGACGTCCGGGGCTTTATCGAGGCGAACCCCGGCCTCATCCGCGGAACGGCCCCCGAGCGCTGGGGGCGCGAGATCCTGGGGGGGATGCGCAGCTGTCCCCACGACTTCGTCCGCCTGTGCGACGGCTACCGCCTGTTCCCGCTCTTCCTGCCCGAGCTCGAGGAGCTCAAGGATATCGTCGAGCCCAGGACGGGCCTGACCCTTTTCGAGCACGCCCTGGCGACGCTGCGGGTCGTCCAGGAACGTCTCCGGGTCCGCAAGATCAGGGAGAACGACGCTTTCGCACTGGCGGGGCTGTTCTGCCGCGTCGGGACGAAGTCTCTCGACGTCGAGGATCCCCGCCCCGTGGCGGACCTCGCGTCCCGATACCTCAGGCGCTGGAACATCCCGTCGGACACGGCCGACAGGGTGTCCGCGATCATCATGAACTACCGTTCACTCCATGCGCCCCGGACCGAGGAGGAGCTCTGCAGGGACGTGCTGCGGTACGGCCGGGAGGCCGTGAGTATGACGCTCGAGTTCGCGTCGTGCAGCGCGCTGGCGGAGCGTTTCCCGAGCATCGACATCGTGAAGGGGAACCGCTGGCGGCTGGAGCAGGTGCTGCGGCGCTTCGCGTCGACGGCCCGGCAGATGGACGGTTCGGACCGCTTCCTCACGGGCGGCGAGGTGATGGACCTGCTGAAGCTGGTCCCGGGGCGGAAGGTTGGGGAGATCCTGAACGGGCTGGATATGGCGGTCGGGACCGGCCGGGTCTCCAGTCGGTCCGAGGCCGAGGCCTGGGTGCTGCGCCACGGAAGCGTTTTCTGATATGAAAGCGTTTTCTGACATGAAAGCGCTTTCTGATTCCATAGCGGCGATCGCCACGGCCTGGGGCGAGGCGGGCGTGGCCATCGTGCGCCTGTCGGGACCCGACGCCGTGCCCCTTGCGAGGACGACGCTGCGCTTTGGGCCGAACGGCTTTCCGCCGCCCCGCGAGATGAGGCTGGCGGCCCTGCTGGACGACGCGGAGAGCCCCATCGACCAGGTGCTGGTGGTGCACTTCGCGGCCCCACGCAGCTACACGGGCGAGGACGTCGTGGAGATCCATACGCACGGGGGCACCCTGGTGGCGCAGCTCTGCCTGGAGGCCCTGCTCCGCCGCGGGGCACGCCTCGCGGAGCCCGGGGAGTTCACGCGGCGCGCCTTTCTCAACGGGCGCATCGACCTCTCCCAGTCGGAGGGGGTGCTGGGTATCATCCGGTCGCGCAGCGCCGAGGCCCTGCGCGCGGCGGCCCGGACGCTTTCGGGCGAGCTTTCGGAGTTCGTCCGGGAGATCCGGGATGAGCTCCTGGAGCTGCAGGGCAGCCTGGAGGCGGGGCTGGACTTCCCGGAGGGAGAGGCCCCCTTCCTCGACGAGGCGTCGCTGCGCGACGCGGCCGCGACGCTCAAGCTGACCCTGCAGGACCTGCTGGACCGCTGCTCCCTGGGCCTTCTGCTGCGGGAGGGGATCCGCGTCGTGCTGTCGGGCCGGCCGAACGTGGGAAAGTCGTCCCTGCTGAACGCGCTCCTGAAGCAGTCCCGGGCCATCGTCACGGCGCTGCCGGGGACGACGCGGGACGTCATCGAGGAGGCCATCACCTACCGGGGCGTCCCAATCCGCCTGGTGGACACCGCGGGGCTGCGCACGCCGGTCGACGAGATCGAGGCCAGCGGCATCGAGCGGACGAGACGGGAGCTGAAGCAGGCGGACATCTGCCTCTGGCTTCTGGACTGCTCCGTTCCCCTGGACGACGAGGACTTGGAGTACCTGCGCTCCCTGAGCGTTCGGGAGCATATCGTCCTCCTGAACAAGGTGGACAAGGGGCATGTGGTGACGGAGGACGGCATCCGGGAGATCGTCCCGGAGAGCTCGGTTATCTCCCTCTCGGCCAAAACGGGCGAGGGGCTGGAGCTCCTGAAGGAGGAGATCCTCGCGATTGCTACGGGCAACGGGTCCCTGGACGCCGGGCTCAACGTCACGGCCCGCCAGTTGGGGGAGATCCGCCAGGCCCTGGACGCCACGGCGGAGGCGGAGGCGGCGATCCTGGACGGGGTGGGACAGGACGTCGTGGCGGGCCTCCTTGGGGGTGCGCGCAACGCTCTGGAACGGCTTCTGGGCATCGTCTGCGACGACGCGCTGCTCGACTCCGTCTTCAGCCGCTTCTGCGTGGGCAAGTAGCCGCTCTCCCGGCCGAACGCCCCGCGGCGAGGGCGGCGGGGCGCATTTTCCGGGATTCTCCGGGAGTGGATGATTATATCATCATTGATGATATAATCATTGAGGAATTTCTCCTGACCGGGCCTTCATGCGTTTGCGGGAGAGACGTCTTGAAGGCCCCTTTCATTTTTTATCTTTACCCTAGTTAAGGATGGGGAGGGTCTCGGACGATGCGAAAGTACATCTTCCAGAGGATCTGGACCAGTTTTTTGACGTTGTTTGTCGTCATAACCCTCACCTTCTTCATGATGCGGGCCATCCCCGGCGGTCCCTTCACGGGCGAGAAGGGCATTCCGCCGCACATCATGGCCAAGATCATGGAACGTTATCAGTTGAGCGACCCGCTTTACGTGCAGTATGGGCGCTATCTCTGGAACGTCCTCCGTTTCGACCTGGGCCCCTCCTACCGCTACGAGGGCATGACGGTCAACGAGATCATCAGCGGCAGTTTCCCCGTGTCCCTGATGGTGGGTTCCATGGCGCTGGCGCTGGCCCTGGCGGTCGGCATCCCGGCGGGCATCATCTCCGCGCTGCGGCGCGGGCGGTGGCAGGACCGCAGCGCGATGGTCCTGGCGACGCTGGGCATCACCATCCCCAATTTCGTCATCGCCACGACCCTGGTCTACCTCTTCGCCTACCGATGGGGCTGGGTGACGGTGGGCTTCTGGGAGGGACTGCCCACTGCCGTCCTCCCCGCCCTGACCCTGGCGGGGTACCCCATGGCCTTCATCTCACGCCTGACGCGGTCCAGCATGCTGGAGGTCATCCAGCAGGACTACATCCGCACCGCACATTCCAAGGGGCTCCGGGAGCGCACGGTCGTCTACATCCACGCGCTGCGCAACGCCATCATCCCAGTCATCACCTACCTGGGGCCGCTCGCCGCAGGGATCCTTACCGGCAGCTTCGTCGTGGAGCAGGTCTTCGGCGTGCCGGGGCTGGGGACGTTCTTCGTCACCAGCATCTCCAACCGCGACTACACCACCATCATGGGGGTCACGATCTTCTACAGCGCGCTCCTGGTCTTCCTGAACCTGGTCGTGGACATCTGCCTCGGGTTCGTCGACCCGAGGATCAAGCTGCACTAACGCATGGTGCGGCGGGGTCGGGGCCATGAATTCACATTGCTGTCGTCGGCCGTCGCTCAAATCATCATGTTAAAATGTTGATTGAATAAGGGGGGGAAATACGATAAACTCCTTTAAAAAAGGCGCCACTACCCTGCCGACGGTCCCGGACCTGAGCGATCCCGCCCTGTTCGAGCCGGTCGGCGCCGCGGAGAAGCAGGGCTCGGAGTTCGTGCGTCCCTCGCAGAGCTATTGGCAGGACGCCTGGCGTCGTCTTAAGCGGGACCGGCTGGCCCTGCTGGGCGGGGCGGCGATCCTGCTTATCCTGCTGCTGGCCGTCGTCGGGCCGTGGCTCTCGCCCTACGCCTACGACACGCAGGACTTCCTGGAGTCCAACGAGCTGCCCAGCCTGAAGCATTGGTTTGGGACGGACATGTTCGGGCGCGACCTTCTCGTCCGCGTGCTCTACGGGGCGCGGATATCCCTGGCGGTCGGGTTCGTCGCGAGCCTCATCAACCTGACGATCGGCGTGATCTACGGCGGCGTCTCCGGCTTCGTCGGGGGGCGAATGGACAACCTCATGATGCGCGTCGTCGACACCATCTACAGCGTGCCGCTGATGATCTACGTCATCCTTCTGATGGTCGTCGTGGGGCCGGGGCTGAAGAGCATCTTCCTGACGCTCGGCATCTCCTACTGGGCCTCCATGGCCCGCATCGTGAGGTCCGAGGTCATGCGGATCAAGAACGAGGAGTTCGTGCTGGCCGCCCGGGTCCTGGGGGCCTCCGGCGCCCGGATGCTGTTGCGGCACCTCATCCCCAACGCGATGGGGCCCATCCTGGTGACGCTCACCTTCTCCATCCCTCAGGCCATCTTCACCGAGGCGTTCCTGAGCTTCGTCGGCCTGGGGGTCAGCGCTCCAATGGCTAGCTGGGGCGTGCTGTGCAACGACGCGATCGGCGCGCTGGCCATCTACCCGTGGCAGCTCTTCTTCCCGGCCGCCGCGATCTCGGTCACCATACTGGCCTTCAATTTCCTGGGCGACGGCCTGCGCGACGCGCTGGACCCGCGCCTGAGGAAGTAGCCGGCCTCCATTGGGAGTGGAGAAGTGGGAGTGGAGAAGGCGGACGCCATGACGACGAACGATAGGACGATGGATGTGAGGGCGACGGAGGAAAGGGCGGAGGGAAACATGACGGCGGGCGAGGACGCCCTTTTGCGGGTGGAGGACCTGCGCACCTCCTTCTTTACCCCGGTGGGGGAGGTGAAGGCGGTCGGCGGGGTGTCCTTCGAGCTGAGGCGGGGCGAGGTGCTGGGGATCGTCGGCGAGTCCGGGAGCGGCAAGAGCGTGACCATGCTGTCGCTGCTGCGCCTGCTCGGGACTTCCGGGCGCGTTGTGGGTGGGAGCATCGTCTTTGACGGGGCCGAGCTGACGGAGGTCCCCGAACGGCGGATGGCCGATCTGCGGGGACGGCGCATCTCGATGATCTTTCAGGACCCCATGACGAGCCTGAACCCCGTGCTCACCATCGGCTATCAGCTCGAGGAACCGCTTCGGCGCCACGGACGCGGCCCGGCCGCCAAGCGCCGGGAGCGTGTGCTCGAGATGCTGCGCCGCGTGGGCATCGAGCCCGCGGAGCGCCGCATCGGCCAGTACCCACACCAGTTCAGCGGCGGGCAGCGGCAGCGCATCATGATCGCCATGGCGCTGATGTGCCATCCCGACCTGCTGATCGCCGACGAACCGACGACGGCCCTGGACGTCACCGTCCAGGCCCAGATCCTGGACCTGATGAAGGAGCTCCAGGGGCAGTTCGGCACGTCGATCGTCCTGATCACCCACGACCTGGGGGTGATCGCGGGCATGGCCGACCGGGTGCTCGTCATGTACGGCGGGCGCATCGTGGAGCGGGGAACCCGGCGCGACGTCTTTTACGCCCCGGCGCATCCCTATACCCGCGGCCTCCTGAGGTCGGTCCCCAACCCGGACGAGCTGACGAAGAAGCGTCTGATCCCCATCGAGGGGCAGCCTCCGGACCTGCTGAACCCGCCCTTCGGCTGTCCCTACGCCGCGCGTTGTCCGGAGACGATGCGCGTCTGCATGGGATACCCGCCGCAGCGGACGAGCCTCTCGGACTCGCACAGCGCGTCCTGCTGGCTCCTGGCCCGGCCGGGCTCGGAGGTGGGGAGATGACGACGGCGGCCGGACGGGGGACCGGGTCGGAGACGGTTCTTCTCGAGGTTCGGGACCTGACGAAGCACTTCGCCGTCCCGGGCGGGATGGTGCGCTCGGTCGACGGGGTGTCCTTCGACATCCGCGCCGGGGAGACCCTGGGGCTGGTGGGGGAGTCCGGCTGCGGCAAGACCACGACGGGCCGTACCATCGTCAGGCTCTACGAGCCCACGGGCGGTTCGGTCCGCTTCATGGGGCAGGACATCTCCCGTCTGTCGCAGCACGGGATGCTGCCGTGGCGCAAGCGGATGCAGATGATCTTCCAGGACCCCTACGCCTCGCTGAACCCGCGCATGACGGTGGGCGACATCGTGATGGAGCCGATGGTCATCCACGGCTTCCCCAGGGACGAGCGGGCCGACCGGGTCCGGCATTTGCTGCGCATGGTGGGGCTGAACAGCGAGCACGCCAACCGTTATCCGCACGAGTTCAGCGGCGGTCAGCGCCAGAGGATCGGGATCGCCCGGGCCCTGGCCGTGGAGCCCGAGTTCATCGTCTGCGACGAGCCGATCTCGGCGCTCGACGTCTCCATCCAGGCCCAGATCGTCAACATGCTGGAGGACCTTCAGGACAAGCTGGGGCTCACCTACCTGTTCATCGCGCACGACCTTTCGATGGTGAAGCACATCAGCGACCGCATCGCGGTGATGTACCTGGGCAATATCGTGGAGTTGGCGGAGAGCGGAGAGCTCTACAATAACCCGCAGCACCCCTACACCCGCTCGCTGCTCTCGGCCATCCCCATCCCGGACCCGGACCTTTCCGACGCGCGGCGGCGCATCTCCCTGTCGGGCGAGATACCGAGCCCCCTGAACCCGCCCTCCGGCTGCAAGTTCCACACGCGGTGCCCCGACGCGAAGCCGGAGTGCGCCGAGGCCGACACGGCGCTGCGGGAGCTCCGTCCGGGGCACCTGTGTAGCTGCCTGATGGCGTAGGCGCCTGCGCCTGGCGGTTCTTGATTCGCGTCCTGGTGGGACCTGACCCGGTTGAGCAACTCGTGAAGCGTCGTTTTACGGCGAGATTCGCTTAACTTCAAGGAGAGAATGTCATGCTGGAAAAGGTAGAGCCTTCAGGGAAGAAAAAACTTGTCGTGCCGCAGATCCTTGTCCTCATCACGGGGCTGATCGTTTTTTTCTGCCTCCTGAGCTATTTTTTGCCTGGCGGAGAGTATCAGCTTGACGAGAACAAGCGCGCCATCGCGGGGACGTTCGCCTATACGGGGGTCAAGCCGTTCTCGCTGTGGCAGGCGCTTTTGGCCATCCACAAGGGCGTGATCGCCTCCGGCAACATCATCTCGCTGCTTCTCGTCTGCGGTGGCTCCATCGCGGTCGTCATCGCCACGGGGTGTTTTGAGGACCTGCTCAACTACGGGATATTCAAACTTGAAGACAAGAGCGTGAGCGTCCTGGTTCCCAGCATCGTCGTCTTGATGTCGGCGCTCGGCGCTTTCGCAGGAAACGACTCCATGATCGCCTTCGTCACGGTGGGCATGCTGATCTGCCGGCGGCTGAGGCTAGACGCGATATGCGCCATGGCGATGTTCTACCTTGGCTACCTGATCGGTCAGGGCGCGTCCTTCACGAACACGCTGCTCATCATCGCGCAGACGATGTGCGAAGTCGTCCCCCTGTCCGGCATGGGAGTCCGCATCGTCATCTGGGTCATCTTCACGGCCATCGGCGCCGTTTACTGCACGCGTTATGCCCTGCGCGTCAGCCGCGACCCCGCGCGCAGCATCACGGGCGTCCTGGCGGAGGTCGAGGAGGGGGAGTCCGTCGCGAGGACGAAACTTCCCGTGCGCGCCCTGTTCAACGCACTGACGCTTTTTGTGTGCTACATCATCTTTGCCGTCGGTTCAAAGCTCTGGAAGTGGGGCAACGACTACCTGGTCGCGATCATGGTGCTGGACGTTTTCCTGACGGCCGTCATCTACAGGATGAACCCCAACGACGTTGGCAAGGCCTTTTTCAAGGGCGCCCAGAGCATGGGCGGCATCTGCGTCGTGCTGGGGCTGGCCAAGGTCATCGGCACGGTCCTCACCGAGAGCAGAATGGTGAACACCATCGCCCACTTTGCCTCGATGACGCTTGGCGGGTTCGGCGTCAGCGGCGCAGCCATTGGCATCTTCGTCCTGATCCTGCTCTTCAACATGCTCATCCCCAGCAACTCGTCCAAGGCAGCCATCCTGCTTCCGCTCCTGTGTCCTATCAGCGACGTCGTGGGCATCACTCGTGACGTGCTAGCTCTTGCGTACATGATTGGCGACAGTCTCACCAACACGCTGACGCCCGTGTCGGGGCCGCTGATCGGCTCCTTGGGGCTGGCCGGCGTCGATTATTCCGACTGGATCAAGTACTCTCTTCCGCTGATGGCCATCCTCATGCTCGTCGGCGGCGCGTTCATCGCCGTGCTGGCCGCGATGGCGTGGGTTGGCTAGCGCTTGCGGGCGTGACAACGAAAGGAACATACCATGAAGGATCGGGAAAAGAGGATCTTCGACTGGCTCTCGGCCCATAAAGAGGACATCATCGCCGACCTGCTGGCTCTGGTCCGCTCGGAGTCCCCTACAGGGGACAAGGCCGCCGTGGACGCCTGTGGAAGGGTTCTGGCATCGCTCTATCGGGACCGCCTTGGCGCCGTGTCTCGGACGGTCCCGCAGGCGGAGGCGGGGGACCACCTGGTGACGGAGCTCGGGGAGGGGGAGCGCACCCTCCTGATCGTCGGACACATCGACACGGTGCACCCCGTGGGGTCCGTGCCCGTCCGCCGGGAGGGAGACGTGCTCTACGGCCCCGGGGTCATCGACATGAAGGGCGGTGACATCGCCGTCGTCTGGGCCCTGAAGGCGCTGAAAGACCTGGGCCTCCCCGTCGGCAAGAGGGTCCGCATCGTCAACAACTCCGACGAGGAGACGGGCTCCCACAGCTCGCGGGGCCTGCTGCTCGACAGCGCGCGGGGGGCCTGCGCCTGCATCGTCCCAGAGCCGGCCACCTGCCCCGACGGGAAGGTCAAGCCCAGCCGCAAGGGCGGCGGGGAGATCGTCGTCCGATGCTGCGGCAGAGCGGCCCACGCCGGCAACAACCCCCAGGAGGGCGTCGACGCAAACGTGGAGCTGGCGCACCAGATCATCTACCTCAAGGGCCTGTCGGACTACGGGGGGAAGGGCAGCACCTACAGCCCCGGCGTCATATCGGGCGGCAAGGCTGTCAACGTCGTCAGCGACTACGCGGAGGCGACCGTGGACTGGCGCATGTGCGTCCCGGAGGATATCTCCCGCACGAGAAGGCTCCTCGCGGAGCGGAAGGCCGTCCTGCCGGGCGCACAGGTGGAGTTTGAGGTCAGAGTGGGGCACCCGCCGCTGGCGGAAAACGCACGGAACCTCGCCCTCCTGGAGCTTCTGAAACAGTGCGGGGCGGACTTGGACATGAGGATCGAGGCGGCGCCCATGGTGGGCGGCTGCTCCGACGGCAACGACATCTCGGACGCGGGGGTCCCCACCATCGACGGCATGGGCATGGTAGGAAACTTCATCCACAATCCGCAGGAGCAGCTCTTTCTGGAGCACCTGGTGCCCCGCGTCGCCCTCCTGGCCTCGCTGATCCTGAGGGTGTGAACCGTGAGCGCCCTGTCCGAGCGGACGGGCGGTCGTGAACGGAGTCGATAGGTAAATCTGCGTGTATCGGGTTGCGTGAGAGCGCGAGGTTTGGGCAAAGCCCGTTTTTTCAATATTCTTAAGGAGGTCGTGTGTTGATGAAGGGAAAGAAGTGGTTTCTTGCGCTGGTGGCCGTGCTATGCCTGATGGGGACGGGCGCGGCTGCGGAGAAGGAGATCGTCTTCAACCTGGCGGTCGAGCCCAAGACGATCGATCCCGTTCAGAACGAGTCCGTCGACGGTTCCGACGTCATCATGAACATCTTCGAGGGGCTCGTGCGCGTCGGTCCGGACGCGAAGCCGGAGGCGGGGTTGGCCGAAAAATGGGACGTGTCGGAGGATGGGCTGACCTGGACGTTCCACCTGCGCCCGGGGCTCAAGTGGTCGGACGGAGAGCCCTTGACCGCTGGGCATTTCAAGCATGGCTTTATGCGTTTGATCAATGCGGAGAGCGCCGCTCCGTATTCCTACATGGGCTTCTTCATCAAGAATGCCGAGGCGTTCTTCAACGGCAAGGCCAAGGCCGAGGAGGTGGGGCTCAACGTCCTCGACGACGTGACGCTCCAGATCGTCCTCGAGGAGAGGTGCCCGTTGATTCTGGAATACCTTTCCTTCGGCAACTTCATCCCCGCCCGGCCCGACGTGGTGGACAAGGACCCGCGCGGCTGGGCTGCGAAGGACGATTTCCCGTGCAACGGCCCGTTCATGATCGTGGAGTGGAAGCACAACAGCGAGATGACCCTCGTGAAGAACCCCAACTACTGGGAAGCGGACAAGGTCAGGCTCGACAAGATCCGCATGACGATGATCGTCGATTCCAACACCGCGCTGGCGGCGACGAAGGCCGGGAAGATCGACTTCAACAAGCAGCTGCCGCCGCAGATGACGCCGCAGCTCCTGAAGAGCGGCGAGGCGAAGCTGTCCGACACGCTCGGCGTCTCCTTCTCCGTCTTCAATCTCAAGAGGCCGCCCTTCGATAACCCGAAGGTGCGACAGGCGTTCAACCTGGCGATCGACCGGACGGCGATGGTGGAGAAGGTGGCGCAGGGCGGCCAAAAGCCCGCTGTCGCCTATATCCCCTATGTCATACCCGGGACGGGGCAGGACAAGGACTTTCGCGGCGAGTCCAAGGATTACCTCCCCGTGAGGGCCGACCCCGAGGCGGCGAAAAAGCTGCTGGCCGAGGCCGGGTACCCGGACGGCAAGGGTTTCCCCAAGGTCGCCTACAAGTACAACCTGAACCCCATCAACAAAGCCATCGCCGAGGCGCTCCAGGCCATGTGGAAGCAGAACCTGGGCGTGGAGGTGGAGCTGTCCAACGAGGAGTGGAAGGTGTTTATCGAGACGCGCAACCAGAAGAACTTCGATATCGCGCGCCATGCCTATCTGGCGGACTTCCTCGATGCGGGCAGCCTGTTGGAACTGTGGGTGACCGACGGGCCGATGAACGTGGCCAACTACTCGAACCCCGAGTACGACGCCTGCATGAAGGAGGCCCGGACGGAGATGGACCGGTCCAAGCGCATCGGGGCCATGCTCCGGGCCGAGGAGCTCCTGATGAAGGATGCGGTGACGCTGCCGATATACTTCTACACGACGGCCTACATCCAGAGCGATCGCCTCAAGGGCGTCTTCCTGACCCCCTTCAACTGGGTCCTCTTTCACCGCGCCGAGGTCGTGGAATAGGGACAAAGTCTATAAGGCTGGGCCCCGTCGAGGGGCCCGGCCATTTTTACCGGGCGTCCAGGGCGTTTGCATCACGAGGTCGTTCTTGTCTCACAGATATTTGTCTCACAGATACTAGTTCCGGAGATGCTTGTTCCGGAGATGCTTGTTCCGGAGATAATGGAGGGAGGATGGTTTTTGATGCAGGGTAACTTTCTGAGTCCGGCTGAGATCGCAAAATATGTCGTTGATGTGGGGCAGAAGAAGGCGGGGCTTTCCCCTTTCAAGCAGCTGCTCCTCGGCGTGCTTGCGGGGGCGTTCATCGCGCTCGCCGCGCAGGGGTCCAACGCGGCCATCCATACCGTCGAATCGATAGGATTGGGTAAGACGCTGGCGGGGACGCTCTTCGCCGCGGGACTGATCCTGGTTATCGTCGCTGGCGGCGAACTCTTCACCGGAAACTGCCTGATGGTCGCCGCGCTGGCGGATCGGAGGATCTCCCTGTCCGCGATGCTTCGCGGCTGGTGTCTTGTCTATTTGGGCAACCTGGTCGGCTCCGTGCTGGTGGCGTTCTTCGTCCTGAGGTCCGGTCAGCTCGGGTACACCGGGGGCCTTTTGGGTGGGTTTACCCTGAAGCTGGCGGCCTACAAGACGGCCCTGACCTTCGAGAAGGCCTTTTTTATGGGGATACTCTGCAACTGGCTGGTCTGCCTGGCGGTCTGGATGGCCTACG
>NZ_CAUUWA010000024.1 GCF_963548695.1 uncultured Fretibacterium sp. | reverse complement strand
ACGCGTCGAAGTGCACCGGCTGCGGCGCCTGTGTCGCCGTCTGCCCGAAATCCGTGTTGACGCTGATCCCCAAGAGGGAGAACGTCGCCGTGGCCTGCAACTCCCACTGGAAGGGGCCGACGGTCAAGAATGTATGCAGCATCGGCTGCATCGGCTGCGGAGTCTGCGCCAAGCTCTGCCCGGTTGGCGCCATCACGATGGACCGCGACCTCGCGGTCATCGATCCGGAGAAGTGCGTGAACTGCGGCACGTGCGTCGCCAAGTGCCCGTCGAAGTGCATCGACTCCATGCCCGCCTGCTGAAGCCGCGAGGAGCCGGGGACATCCAAGCCCTGGTCATGTGATGAAGTAAGAGAAGCATAAACGCGAAGAGGGTGCCCCGCAGGGGCATCCTCTTCGTATTGAGTTGCTCTTTAGCTGTATCAACTCGGTCCTGTGCTCGTTACTCCTCCTCGTATTGCCGTCTCAGATCGGAGACCATCTCCACCCTGTCTTTCACGAGCGGAATAATGAGAGCGGAACAGTCGTTCAACAATGTCCTAAACACGTCGTCATACGGATGGCCATGAGATCAGGTGTAGACGCACGGCGCCTCAGATACAGAACCGCGGCGTTGGGAAACCGCACTGTATCCAAAAGACCTATCGTGCGGGGGAGGGGGGTGGACCGAAGGTATAGCGTAGCTACAATTATCACAGAACAACGACAGGGTCCTCTTCTTATGGTTTCATTTTTCGGTTCTTGTGATAAGCTAATAAAAAGTTAATGAAAAGCCAAGTGTATGGGGTAAGACCGTGCCTTGGCCTTTTTGGGTGTTGTCTTCTTCAGCAGGGGGGGAGCGGTTTGATCTTTGAATTGATGTCCGATGGAACGTTAGCCCAATTGCCGCAGATGTCCCTCCCCGAGGGGGTCCCCGATCCCGGAGGTCCCTTTGTGATGGTTTTGCTGCCGTACAACCGTTACCTTTTGGGCTGCTCTCCCAAGGGCGCCTCCGAGCGTTGGGTATGGGGGAGGCCGGGCGACGAGCCTCGGGAGTTGTTCCCCTATGAGGACAGGGAACTCTCCCTCGCCGTGGACGGCGCCGCAGTTACGGTGTTGCCCCCGAAGCTCGTCACAAGTCTGCGGGACGCACTGCTGGCCCAGACGGAACCGCCGGGAGACCATCTCTCCGCCGTCCTCATCCTGAGGGGGCTGATGAGGGAGAACGCCGCCTTTGCGGATGGGGTCCCCTTCCGGGACGAGAGGGCTTTCAGCCGTTTTCTCGAGGAGGACGAGCTCCTCCGCAAGGGATACTGGGCCCTGCGCTTCGCGCTTGCCCGCGGTGAGTTCGATATCGTGGTGCGGCTCCGTGCCTGGCTGAAGGCCGGCACGAAGCTCTCCGATCCCGACGCCCCCGCCCGGGTATGGTTTTCCATCCTCGACCTTCCCGGGGAAAAGGACCTCGCGGAGCTCGAGGCGCTGTCGTTTTCCAGGGAGGACCTCCAGCACATGATCTCCCAGAACACCGTGCCCCTCCTCCTGTTCAACCCCAGCTCGGGATACCTGGTCCTGTCCCGGTTCGGCACGCGGGAACGCGCGGCTTTCAACCTTTGGGCCTTCTTCCCCCCGACACTGTGGGGAGAGGTTCGGGAGCGCCGCAAGCTCTCCATGAAAGAGCTGCTTCTGGCCGTCTGGGGGGAGTACGACATCTCCCGGGCACTGCTTGAGCGCGCCCGCTACGCGCCGGAGCCGGGAGGGGTCGTCTCGATGCTGTGAGAGGCGGTGCCCTTCCTCCGGCCCGGCCGCGGCGGCGTTCCGGCACGCCCTGCCCCCGAGCGTCCGTTCGGATGCCGGGGGCTTTTTCCGTTGAGGCTTTTTTATCCGAAGCTCCCGGTTGTAAAATTTTTTGCGTGTGCGTCTGTTGAAAACGGAGCCCGTGCTCTCCGAAAGGGGGCAGGCCATTCGGTGCCGCGGGCCCATGG
The DNA here is from genome assembly GCF_963548695.1 of uncultured Fretibacterium sp. Taxonomy (NCBI): domain Bacteria; kingdom Thermotogati; phylum Synergistota; class Synergistia; order Synergistales; family Aminobacteriaceae; genus Fretibacterium; species uncultured Fretibacterium sp. The sequence continues at coordinate 31,245 of NZ_CAUUWA010000024.1, read as the reverse complement.
GAAAGGGGAGGGGTGTCTCTTGGACCCCGTGTCGTTGAAAACGCTGCAGGGGCGCGCCCTCGTTGTGCGCCGGGACATCGTCGGCATGCTCAGGAACGCAAACGCGGGGAGCCTGTTCTCCTCCTTTTCCGCGGTCGAGCTCCTGGTCTGGCTCTACGGGGCGGTCCTGCGGGCCGGCCCCGGAGGGGCGGACGAGGACGGCCGGGACCGCTTCGTCCTCAGCCGGGTATCGGCCGCCCCGGCGCTGTATGCCGTGCTTGCGGAGCGCGGCTTCTTCGGGCGCGACGAGCTTTGGAGCTATGCCCGCCTGGGCAGCCTGCTCCAGGCGGCCCCCGAGTGCCCGCGGACCCCCGGCGTCGACGTGTCCTGCGGTGCCCCGGGGATGGGGGCCGGGATCGCCTTGGGGCTTGCCCTGTCCTTAAAGGATAATCAGCCCGCTGCACATGTTTTTTGCCTGATGGGCGCGGAGGAGCTGATGATGGGGGCGACTTGGGAGGTCCTGGCTGCTGTCCGTGCCCCGGAGAATCTGACCTTGATCGTGGAATGTCCGGAAACGCCCTCTTGTGGCCGCGGGACTCCGAGGGGATTCGATTGGGCCGCAGATAGGCTCTCTGCCATGGGCTGCCGTATCGCCCATGCGGATGGGCACGATTATGCGTCCCTCGAGGAGGCCCGGTCGCTCCTTTCGGGTTCGGAGAACCGTTCGGAGGGGCGGTTTAGGGTCGTCCTGGCGCGAACGGTCCACGGCAGGGGCCTCCCGTCCCTTCGGGAGCGCCCCCTGGACGACGCGAGCGTTTTGGACAGCCAGGTTACGGAGCTCCTGATACGGGGCCTCGAGGATCTGCCGTCATGACGAACATTGACTCCAGAATTGACTCCAGAGTTGCAATGGATTGCGGTGCGCTTCTGCGCGAAGCGTTCGACGGGAGGGAGGAGGAGTTCCCCGGGCTCGTCGTCCTGGGGGATGGGGCATCGGGTCCGGACGCCGGGTTTCCTCATGTCGCCGGGCTGGCGGAACAGGGGCTGGTGTTGACGGCGGCGGGGATGGCCTGCGGGGGGAGGAGGGTCGTCGTCGCGTCCTGCGCCTCGTTCCTGGTCGGGCGGGCCTACGACCAGATTCGTTCCGTGGTTGCGCTTCCCTCCCTGTCCGTCTGCCTGATGGGGTGCGACGCGGGCTTCGGCTCCGGATATGCCGGCGGTGCGAGGCAGATGTTCGAGGATATCGCTCTGATGCGCTCCCTTCCCAATATGAAGGTCCTCGTTCCGTCGGACGTCCGCTCGGCGACGGCGCTTCTGCGTGAGGCCGTCGGGAAGGGGGGCCCCGCCTATGTCAGGCTTGGAGGCATCGTGCCCGGATCGGAGGGGACATCCCCACACGTCCCCCCCGAGGAGGACGTGCGGATGCGCCTTGGCGGAATGCGCATTTTGCGTCGGGGGGCGGACATCACCCTCTGTGCGTGTGGTATCATGGTCCAAGAAGCCCTGAGGGCCGCCGACATACTGGCCCAGCAGGATATTGGGGCGGAGGTCATCGACTGCTACTGTCTGGCCCCGTTCCCGGCGCGTCCATTGCTCTCCTCCATCCAGCGCACCGGGTGCTGCGTTACGGCGGAGGAACATTTTCTGCCCGGCGGGCTTTTCGAGACGGTGGCCGGCCTGGCGGCACGGGAGTATCCGATCCCCGTGCAGCCCGTGGCGGTCGAGATCGGCTTTGGGCAGAGCGGGGCGCCTCAGGACCTGAAGGAATACTATGGGCTGACCGCGGCACAGATAGTCAGTGCCGCAGTTTTGGCTTGGACCCGCCGAAGACGGTAGCGCCGGGACGCGGACTGCGAAACGAAAAGGGGATTTGTCCGTAATGAAGATCAAATTCTCGGGCGTATTCAAGGTTTTCGAGCCCGATATCGTTGCCCTGAGGGATGTGAATCTCAGTATCGACAAGGGGGAGTTCGTCTACGTCATCGGGGCTACGGGGTCCGGGAAGTCTACGCTGCTGCGCCTGATCACGCGGGAGCTCCTGCCCACACGGGGAAACCTGTTCGTCAACGACAGCAATCTGCGCAAGATGCGGGCGGGGGACGTCCCCTATTACAGGAGGGACGTCGGGCTGGTGGCCCAGGATTTCAAGCTGATCCCGCACCTGACCGTGTATGAGAACGTGGCCTTCGTCATGGAGGCCATGGCCGTTCCCAGCAAGATGGTGGAGTATCGGGCCAACAAGGTCATCGAACAGGTGGGGCTGTGGCGCCGCCGCTATATGAAGCCCACCCAGCTCTCGGGCGGGGAGCAGCAGCGCGTGGCTATTGCCCGCGCCCTGGCCAACTCGCCCTCGCTTTTCATCGCGGACGAACCGACGGGAAATTTGGACTTCCGCACGGCCGCCGACGTGATGAAGATCCTTTTCGCCATCAACGCGGCCGGGGTGACGGTCGTCATGTCCACCCACAATCAGTACATCGTGGACTCGTGCCGCCAGCGGGTGATCGAGCTTGACGCCGGCAGGGTCATTCGCGACGAGAGGGCGGGGAGGTATCAGCTGAATGACGACTTTTAAGTATATCCTGAGGGATATGGGGCGGCTGCTCGTCCATCATTGGGTCCTGGGGCTGCTCACCCTCATCACGGCCTCCGTCATGCTTTGGATCCTGGGGCTGACGACCCTCTTCTCCCTCAACATCAGGACCTTTCTGTCGCAGCTGGAGAGCGAGCTCGTCGTCCAGGTGTTTTTGAAGAAGGGCAGCGAGGTGGAGCGCGTCGCGGGAAACATCCGAGCGATGCCCTCCGTGGCGGATCTCCAGGCCTTCTCCCCCGACGAGTCCCTGGCAAGGCTCCAGACGAAGATGGGAAGTCAATCCCGGGCCCTGGACCTGATGGGGACGAACCCCATCCCCTGGAACTTCAAGGTCCGGGTCCGAAGTGCCAGGGACGTCGAGCCCCTTGTCCGCACCCTCATGTCCATGCCGGACGTCGACGACGTGGTCTATGCCGGTATGGTCGTGCAGAGGGTCTCGGCCCTCTCCCGCGTGGCTTCCCGCATCGCTCTTTTGGTGTTTGTCCTCTCCATTGTCGTCACGTCCCTGGTGGTCTACAACACCATTCATATCTCCCTCTACTCGCGCCGGGAGGAGATCTCCATCATGTATCTCGTGGGGGCGACCCGGAGCTACATCGCGACGCCCTTCGTCCTCGAGGGGACGTTTCTGGTGCTGATGGGGGCCCTGATCGCCGTGACGGGGATCGTTGTAACCTATCTGCCCGGCATCCGCGTCCTGCAGGAGAACCTTCCCTTCCTCACCCTCGCGAGCGACTCCAAGCTCATCGGACGCTTCTGCATCCTTCTGACCGGGTTCGGGGCGACGTTGGGCTGGGTTTGCAGCTGTATTGTCGTGGCCCGCTTCATGCACTCGGCCACAAGCCCCGAGTAGAGTCCGAGGACGATCCCTTGCGTGCGTGGACGCGTCTGCTCCTTTGGGTTTTGCTGGCGGTGGGGATGGCCTGCACGCCTCTCCCGGCCCATGCGTCGGGCGTTTCGGAGCTTGATGCGCGGATTGCCGCCGAGGAACAGAAACGCAAGAAGCTCGAGGAGCGCATCAGCGACTATCATACTCGGATCAAGCAACTGAACACCAAGGTCGAGTCGCTTCTGGGCCGCATCGATCAACTGCAGCAGAACGAGGCCGTCGCCGGCCAGGAACTGTCCGTGCTGGAGCTGCAGAGGAGCCGTATCCAGGAGGATATCGCCTTTTTGAACGCGGAGATGACAAGGGAGCAGATCAAGGTTGACGAGCTCCTCGACCGGCTGCGGACCCGGATCGTCGACATGTACAAATACGGGGCGACCGAGGAGCTGAACCTCTTCTTTGCCTCCCGGAACACCTTCGAGGCCCTCGAGTCCGTCCATATCATGAGGATGCTGGCCCGGAACGACGAGATTCTCCTGACCCAGCTCCAGGATCGCATGCAGGAGATGGAGCTCTCCCGCAGGACGATGGATGATCACCGGGCCCGCCTGGCGAAGCAGAGCGAGGCCCTGAATGCGCAGAAGGTGCGCTACAGGGGGACGATCCAGCAGACGAATAACTTTATCGGGGACATCCGCAAGCAGAAGGCGCTGGCCGAGAAGGCCGCGCGGGAGATGGAGGAGGCCCAGAAGGCGGTGGGGCACACCATCCTAACCCTGATGCGCCGCAAGAAGGAGCGGGAGGCCCAGACTCCGCAGGGACGGGGAGGAAGGGGCGGAGGGGTGGATTACCTCGCGGGCCGAGGCCGGGGGTCGATGTTCGACTGGCCTCTCCGGGGCCCGATCTCCAGCCCCTTCGGCCAGCGCATCCATCCCATATTCAAGACGAAAGCCTTTCATTCCGGAATAGACATCGCGGCGCCCGCCGGCACCTCCGTCAGGGCCGCTGCCGCCGGCGAGGTCCTGTTCGACGGATGGCTGCGCGGCTATGGACAGGTCGTGATCCTGGATCATGGACGCAGTTATTCCACCGTCTACGCGCATCTCTCCTCCACCTCCGTGAGGGAAGGGCAGATCGTGGGGGCCGGGACCGTCGTCGGAAGGGTCGGTAGGACGGGGACCGCGACGGGCTATCATCTGCACTTCGAGGTTCGGGTGGGCGGCGCCGTCAAGAACCCTCTGGATTATCTCAAACGATAGGGGGCCCGCAATGAAGGACTTGATAATGCAGGATTCAATAATGGAGGATTCGATTCCTTGACGCGCGTTGCAGGGGCACGATATGCTTGTCTGGCCGCGGTTCTTCTCCTGTTGGGGGAGGCTCTTGGCCCTGCTCGTATGGTCTGGCCCGCGGCAGGTGCGGAGAATGTAGGAAACGCGGAGGACCTGGATGCCCTGATCGCCATCCAGGAACGCACCCGGCAGAATCTCGGCCGTCAGATCGAGCAGTACAACGAGACGGCCAGAAAGAAGGCGCAGGAGGCGAAGGGGCTGCTGGGTCGGATCACGAAGCTGCGTCAGGAGGCGCAGATGTCGGGGGCCCGGATCGAGCTTCTGGAACTCCAGTCCAAACGGCTGCAGGACTCGGCGCGTGAGCTGAACGAGGATATCGCCAAGATCGATCGGTCCATGAAGAACCTGGTCGAAGCGCTCCGTCACCGCCTCCTCGACATATACAAATACGATGCACGGGCGGAGTTGAACCTCCTGCTTTCCACCGAGGACACTCATGAGGCCATGATCATGTCCTACATGCTGGATCGCCTGTCCCGGCAGGACCGGGTGATCCTGGAGGAGCTGGGGGGAAAGATAAGGGAACTGGAAGGGGCGAAGGTCAACCTGGAGAAGAACAGGGCTCAGCTGGCGCGCCAGTCGGAGGAACTGAAGGAGGAGCGCGGCAGGCGCCATGCCGCGATTGCACAGGCGAACTCCCTGCTTCAGGACGTTCTGGGGCAGCGCCGAAAGGCCGAGGAGGCCGCCCGAGAGATGGAGGCCGCGCAGCGGGAGGTCGGCCAGAGGATACTGGACCTGCTGCATCGACGGCAGTCGGAGGGCGGCCGGCCGAGTAGGCCGGGCCCTTCGGGAAAGGCGCCTCCAACGCCTCCGCAGGAGAGGCCATCTCGGGGGCCGGGGCCGAAGCGACCGGATTATACCTATCTTGCCAAGGGGTCCCGGCTGGAGTGGCCTCTTCGGGGTCCCGTGACCACCCTCTTCGGTTCGAGGAATCACCCCGTCTTCAAGACGAAGGTCTTCAACTCCGGCATCGACATCCGGGCCGCGGCCGGGGCTCCCGTAAAGGCCGCTGGCCCCGGTGAGGTCCTGTTCAGCGGGTGGCTTCGGGGGTTCGGCCAGGTCGTGATCGTGAATCATGGAGACAGCCTCTCCACGGTGTACGCAAACCTGGGCAGGACCTCGGTGGGCGAGGGGGACGCCGTCCGCGTGGGATCGCTCTTGGGGACGGTGGGCAACACGGGTGCCGGGGGCGAGTACAGCCTGCATTTCGAGGTGAGACAGGGAGGCACGGCGAAGGACCCGATGAACTACCTGAGGCGCATTTAGGGAAGCGCTGGCAGCGGCCGAATGGGACAGGGACGCATACAAGAACGCATATTTTAACGCGTGGTTTTGCAGATATCGAGGATGGAGTTGGAGGCAATGGAGAGAAGACGCGGAAGGGTATTGTGGGGCGTAGCGTGGCTGTGCGTCGTGGCCGCGGCTGTGGCGATGGGAAACGTATTCATGGGGAGCGCCGGGGCGACGGACCTGAACGATCTGGAGCGCATATCCCCTTTCGGCGCCCGTTCGCTCTGGCTTATGCGCCAGGCGAGGGCGATCATCGAGACCTATCAGGTCGATGCCGCCTCCAAGCCGGCTCCCGAGGATAAGCTGCTGCACGGAGCGATGAAGGGGATGGTGGAGGCCTGGGAGGACCCCTACACCCGTTTCGTGACGCCCAATCAGCTCAAGGACGAGGAGATTGAGATGGAGGGGCGCTACGGCGGCCTGGGCATGTACATCGGGGAACGGGACGGCAGGGTCCTGGTGATCAGCCCGATGGAGGACACGCCGGCGGAGCGTGCGGGGCTGAAGCCGAAGGATCAGATCGTCAAGGTGGACGACGACGTCGTCCTGGGCTGGGACTCTCAGCGGGTTGTCCAGCGCATGAGGGGCAGGCCGGATACCCGGGTGACCCTCTGGATCCGACGGGACGGGGAGGAGGAGCTCCTGAAATTCGAGCTGACGCGGGAGATCATCAAGATCAAGTCCGTCCGCTACGAGATGCTGTCGGACGACATCGGCTATCTCCGTCTGACCCAGTTCAAGCAGAAGACCGACGAGGAGGCCCGTGACGCCCTGAAGGAGATGATTCGCCAGGGGGCCCGGGGGCTGGTTCTCGACCTTCGGAACAACGGAGGCGGCCTTCTGGACGTCTCCGTGAAGATCTGCGGGATGTTCCTGAAGGGGGGGCCCGTCGTCGAGACCCGTGGTCGGGCGGAGAGGGCCAATGAAAAGTATTCGGCGGACCCTGCGCTCTTTCTGACCTCCATGCCCGTGGTTGTCCTGATCAATGGTGGCAGCGCCAGCGCGTCGGAAATAGTGGCCGGGGCCCTCCTGGACCGGGAACGCGCTACGCTGGTCGGAGAGAAGAGCTTTGGCAAGGGGTCGGTCCAGACGCTCTTTCCCCTGACGGACGGGTCGGGCCTCTACGTGACCATCGCGCGCTACCATACGCCCTCCGGAAGGGTGATCGACCACGTCGGGCTCACGCCGACCATCGAGGTCAAGGGGGAGCCCGAGAGGGACAAGTCCAAGGACGCTCAGCTCCAGAGGGCCATCGCCGAGGTCCGTAAAGCCGCTGCGAAGGAGCGGGCCTCGGCCAGAAAGAAATAGAAGGGGCGGCCCCCTCGGGGGCCTTCGGCAGCGGGCGCGATTAGGAGGCGCATGGCATTGAAGGAACATAAGGTCGATCTGCTTATCGGCGCTCAATGGGGCGACGAGGGGAAGGGTCGGGTCGTCGATACGATGGGAGCCGACGTGGATGTCTTCGTCCGCTATCAGGGCGGCGCCAACGCGGGGCATACGGTCATTGCGAACGGGCAGAAGGTTGTTTTTCATCTGCTGCCCTCGGGCATGCTCTATCCTGGGAAGCTCTGCATCATCGGAAACGGCCTGGTCCTCGACCCCGAGCAGTTCCTGGAGGAGATGGCCGAGCTCTACGAGAAGGGGCAGGACCGGGCGCGCCTTGTCGTCAGCCCCCATGCCCATGTCGTCATGCCCTATCACAAGGTCCTGGACAGGGCCCAGGAGGCGGCGAGGGGCAAGGGGCGCAGGATCGGGACGACGGGCCGTGGGATCGGGCCCTGCTATGTCGATAAGTACGCGCGGGTCGGGCTGAGGGTGGAGGACCTGCTGGACGCGGACCTCCTGAGGGAGAGACTGGTCCCCCTGATGGAGGAGAAGAACCGTCTCCTCACCCGGCTGTACAACGAGAAGCCCATCCCTTTCGACGAGGTCTACGGGCCCGCGCGCGAATGGGGAAAGGCCCTGGTTCCCTATGTCGGCGACGTCGTGCGCCTGCTCCGGGAGGCGGTGGACGAGGGGCGGCACGTCCTGCTGGAGGGGGCTCAGGCCGTCCTGCTCGACATCGACCATGGGACCTATCCCTACGTGACCAGCTCCTCGACCTCCGCGGCCGGCGCCTTCACCGGGACGGGACTCGCCCCGCGCGACCTGACTCGCGTCATCGCTGTGGTCAAGGCCTACACGACAAGGGTGGGCGAGGGGCCGATGCCCACGGAGGAGCCGGGGGAGACCGGGGAGCGCCTGCGGAATGCCGGTGGGGAGTTCGGGGCGACGACGGGCCGGCCCCGCCGATGTGGGTGGCTGGACATGGTGGGACTCAAATACTCCATGGCCCTGAATGGGGTGGACGTCATCGCCCTGACCAAGCTGGACGTCCTGTCCGGGATGCCGGAGATCAAGGTCTGCGCGGGCTACGAGTACGACGGCAAGAGGCTGGAGGGCTTCCCGGCCTCGCCTCACATCCTGGACGAGGTCGTTCCGATATACGAGACGCTCCCTGGCTGGAAGGGGGATATCTCGGGCTGTACGAGCTTCGACTCCCTTCCCCGTGAGGCGCGGGATTATGTCGAGTATATCGAGAAGGGGCTGGGGGTCCCAGTAAAGTTTATCGGTGTGGGGCAGGACCGCGGCCAGACCATCGACAGGGGCCTTTAAGGATTTGAGAAGAGGAATTGAGAACGACGGATGTTCCTGCCGGAGATTCGTTTCTGCGGGCCGGATGACGTCCCCGCGATCATCGAGGCGAACGGGCTTTCCCTCTACCCGTGGCCGGATGTGGTCATCGCACGGGATCTTGCAGCCTCCTCCCCCTCGGAACAGCCCTGGGAGGGCCTGTCCTACCTGGGGGCCTTCTCGCGCGGTGCCGGTTCGAGGCTCCTGGGCTATGCGGTGATGGGACACGAGGCGGGTTTCGCGCTTCTGATGGGGCTCATGGTACTGCCGAAATACCGCCGCCGCGGGATTGGGACTCAGCTGGTCCTGGCCGTCGCGGAATGCGCCCGCTCCATGGGCCGCACGCGCCTGATCCTGAGGGTTGGGGAGGCCAACGCTCCCGCCCGCGCCCTGTACGAGGGGCTGTCCTTTCGGCGGGGGGCGACGCGCGCCCGCTATTATTCGGATGGCGAGAACGCGGTGGAGATGGTACTTCTCCTGCCCCGTGCCCTTTGAGCGGCCCCCTTGAGGGAGGAGTAGAATGATGAGGGTCTACGTCCCGTTCGACGATGGTTCTTTGGTCTCCTTCGACGGAGAGCGTTTCACGCTGCATCGACGGCCCGTGGGGATCGATGCCGATCGCGATGTTTTTCTCGAGGAAAAGGCCGAGGAGGCCTGGGAGCGAAACTGCGGGGCCCTGGCCGGGGCCCTGGAGTCCGCGTGGCGTCTACAAAAAGAGCTGCGCAGACGGGAGCGGAGCCGAAGCGTCTATTCCCGGGCTCAGCCTCCATCCACGAGCTCCACGAGCTCCCCGGCCGATGGGGACGGCCGGGATCCGCACTGAGCGTTATCGGGTGAGGAAACGGCCCCCTGCGTAAGCCGGGGGCCGTTTGAAATGCTTGAATCGATAGACACTCTCTCCGGTCAGGACGTTGCTATGCCTTGGGCGTGTGGATGCCCTGCCCAAACACGTTGGCCGCCGCCTCCAGCATGGACTCCGAGACGGTGGGATGTGCGTGGATCGTGTGCAGAATGTCCTCCGGCGTGGCCCCGAAGTGCAGCGCCAGCGCGCCCTCCGCGATCATGTCCGTCGCGGGGCCGCCGACCATCTGGACCCCCAGGATTTTCTTCGTCTCCTCGTCGGCTATGACCTTCATGACGCCGCTCGTGTCCCCCGTGATCATGCTCTTGCCGTTCATCATCAGGGGGAAGCGCCCCACCTTGACCTTCAGCCCCTTTTTGGCCGCCTCCTTCTCCATCAGCCCCACGGTCGCGATCTCCGGGGACGTGTAGATGGCGCCCGGCGTCGTGGTGTAGTCCATCTCGACGGGCTGCCCCATGATGTTCTCGACGGCCACCTCCCCCTCGCGGGAGGCGACGTGGGCCAGCATGTAGTCGTTCACGCAGTCGCCGATGGCGTAGACTCCCTTGACGTTCGTCTCCATGTGGCGGTCGGTGACGATGCGTCCGCGCTTCATCTCGATGCCGAGGGCCTCGATCCCCAGCCCCTCCGTGTAGGGCTTACGCCCCTTGGCGACCAGGAGCTTCTCCGCCTCCAGCTCCATGGGCCCGGAGGGGGAGGTCAGCTCCAGCTTCAGCCCCTCCCCGGAGCGCGTTACCCGCGTGATGCTGGTCCCCGTATGGAAGCTCACGCCCTTCTTCTCCAGGTTCTTGCGCAGGATGAGGGCGATGTCCGTGTCCAGGTTGCGCAGGATCTCCGGGGACGTGACGACAACGGTGACGCGGGTCCCGAAGGAGGCGTAGGCCGCCGCGAACTCCATGCCGATGATCCCGCCGCCCGAGACGACCATGGACTCGGGCGGGACGGGCAGGGAGAGGGCATCGTCGCTCGTGATGACCCCCTCCAGGTCGTAGCCGGGGATGTCCGGAACGTCGGGGACGGAACCCGTCGCGATAAGGATGGCGTCGGCCTCGTAGACCTTGCCGTTCACCTCCACGGACCTGGGCCCCTTGAGGATGGCGTGTCCCTCCACGTACTCGACCCCGTTCCCCTTCACAAGGTCCAGGGTCCCCTTGGAGAGGCGCGAGACGGTCAGTGTCTTTCGCTTCATCAGGGCGTTCCAGTCCAGCCTGGGGTTGTCGGCCAGCACGCCGATCCTCTTCGCCTCGGACTTGAGCTCGTTCAGGAGCTCCGCCGTATGGAGCAGGACCTTGGTCGGGATGCACCCGACGTTGAGGCACGTCCCCCCGATGGCCTTTTTCTCGATCAGGGTGACCGAGGCGCCCAGGTGGGCGGCGTGGACGGCGGCGACGTAGCCCCCCGGGCCCGCGCCGATGACGATGATGCGTTTTGTGCTCATGTTCAACTCTCCTCCTTACAGGTTTACTTACAGGTTTTTGTCATTCTATCCCGTATTCCTTGAGAAGCTTCTGATAGCGGCTCTCTATCTCATCCGCCGGACTGGGGTCCTGGCGATAGGGTGCAGGCCCGTCGGGGATATTCTCGGGCGCGATCGAGGGCGTCTGCCGCGGTGGGACAGACGGGTACTCGGGCTGCTCCGGGACGAAGTCGTTGTCCTGTTCGATCAGGAAGAGCCTGGGCCCCGTCGGGTCCTCCTCGGCCTCGGCATAGCCGCCCCCATGAAGGGGACACCTTGCGCTCGGGGCCTTTCCTATCGGCAGGTACAGGGGGACGCCGGGACAGCCCGACGCGGCGCGGTACCCTGTCGTCCGGCAGATCGTCACCCTTTCGGTCTCCACCCATGCCGGAGGCGGATCGAACTTCGCTGGGGTGTTCTGTTTTTTCACGGCGTACTCCATGAACGTCTTCCAGGCCGGGGCTGCGGCAATGCCGCCCACGCTTCCCCTGCCCATCGAGGTGTGGTCGTCCTTGCCCACGTAGACGGCCGTCGTCAGCCCAGGGGTCCCGCCGACGAACCAGGCGTCGATGAAATCGTTGGACGTCCCGGTCTTTCCGAACGTCTCCACCTTGGGGACGGAGGCCCTCGTACCGGTCCCCGCGCGGACGACGTCCATCAGCATCGAGCGGAGCGCGTATGCGGTCTCCGGCTTCATCGCCTGGAGGGATTGGGGCTCGCGCGACTCCAGAAGTTCGTCGTTGGGGCCGCGGATCTCGCGGATCATGAGCGGGACGACCCTCTTGCCCCCGTTGTTGAAGCAGTTGAAGGCCACGGCCATCTCCAGGGGTGTGACGCTGGCCGCTCCGAGGGCGACCGAGAGGTCGTTTGGGAGGTAGCGCGATTCTATCCCCATGTTCCGAGCCATGGTCACGACGGGGTCCGTGCCAATGTAGGCGGCAACGCGGACGGCCACGGTGTTGTACGAGCTCGTCAGCGCCTTCTGCAGGGTGACCTCGCCCGAGTACTGTCCGCTCGAGTTCTTTGGAGACCAGCTGCGTCCCCGGCCCCCGCGGTTGGCGAAGGTGATGGGCGCGTCCATGAAATGGTCGCTGGGCATGATGTCCTCCTCCAGCGCCGCCGCGTATACGATGGGCTTGAAGCTGGAGCCGGGCTGGCGGTAGGCCTGAGTCGCGCGGTTGAACTTGCTCGTCTTGAAGTCCTTGCCGCCCACGAGCGCGAGAACCTCCCCCGTCTCGGATGTCATGCACACCAGGGCGCCCATCGCCTTGAGGGACCGAACGGCCTCCTGGGCCTTGACCTGGAGGTCGATGTCCAGGGTGGTGTAGATCTTCAGCCCTCCGCTGTAGACCGTGTCCTTGCCGTACTTGGGCAGGAGGTCGTTGAACAGGAGGTGCGAGACGAAATAGGGGGCCCGGTTGAACTCCTCGATTCGATTGGCGAGCCTGCGGAACTCCAGCTTCTCCTCGTAGGCTTGCTGCCGCTGGGCCGCGTCAATCCAGCCCAGGGCCTCCATGCGTCCCAGGACGTAATTCTGACGGGTTTTCGCGTTGTCGAGGTTGCTTAGGGGGTTGTAGCGCCCCGGGTTGGCGATAAGCCCGGCAAGGATGGACGACTGCGCGATGTCCAGCTCCGCCGCGGATTTCCCGAAGTAGGTGCGCGCGGCCGTCTCCGCGCCCCAGGCTCCGCGCCCGAAGTTGATGGTGTTGAGGTAGAGCTCCAGGAGTTTGTCCTTTGAATAGAGCTTCTCCATGCGCATGGCGATGATGATCTCCTTGGCCTTACGGGCGATACTCCTCTCGTGGGACAGGAAGAGGTTGCGTGCAAGCTGCTGGGTGATGGTGCTCGCCCCCTGGACCTTGCCCCTCTCCACGAGGTCGATCCAGAGGGCTCGCATGATCGACCCGATGCGGATGCCGCCATGCTGATAAAAGGAGGAGTCCTCGGCCGCGAGGACGGCCTTGACGAGCCACGGCGAGATCCGGTGCAGTGGAAGCGGAGTTCGGTTCTCGATGAAGAGCCTTGCTACCACCTTGTCGTTGCGATCGTAGAGGACGGAGGCCACGCTGCTCCTGGGGTTGGCGACGTCGACCATCGTGGGCAGGTCCGCCGATATCTTGACGACGTACCAGGCGACACCGGCGCTCGCCAGGCCGATCGACAGCAGAAGGAGAAGAATAATGGCCAGAAACAGCGTACCCAGGACCGAGCGTCTCCTTTTTTTCTTTTTTTTCGTTTGTGGGCGGGGAGGGACGGCATCCCGGGGTGTACCGCCATAGGGATATCGGGATGTGTTTTTCATCGAGCGATAAGCCTCCTAAGGTATGCGAAACCTGAACATCCCCTTGGAGGACGTCCCACCCTATTATCTCATCTTTTCGTTCATTTTGCCCCGATTCCCCTCAAGATGGCCGCAGCATGCTCCTCCGTTATACCATATGACCTTTGCGTGACGTTCGCCTCAGCGCCGCTGCGCATTGACGCCGTCGCACTGCTTGGGGAAGGCGCCTACCCGAAAATATTTTTCCGGCACCTTCGTCTCCGTGATGCCGAAGTAGCCGCGTCCCAAGATGTAGATGTCCTGGTTGACCAGCACCACGTTTTTCAGACGAACGCCTGTCCCTGCGTCGATATAATGTATGGCGCTCCAATGGGCGCCCGGGGTGTGAAGCTCGTAACACGCGCGCAGGTCGGTCAGGCTTTCGAGACGCGCCTTGCCTTCAATGCAGCGTTTTCCGAACTCCGCCAGGGCAACGACGTTCGTGTAGTCGTAGGAGAACGCCCCTGTCCCAATGCGCCCGCCGGCGCCGGCCTCCACCACGGAATGCTCCACCTTTTTCAGGATGGCGGGCCAGTTTCCCTTCTCCTTCGAGAGGTCTATTCCCAGCGCCCCTGGCAGCCCCATGATCGGAGAGAACAGATCGACCACGTAGCCCCCCTGCTCGATGACCCGCATGAGCATGGGCTCGATATGAGTGTAGTTGGTGCACAAAAAGGCCGTATCCTTGCCGTATTTCTTCAGCCAGACGGGCATCTTCTCCAGGATGAACTGCTGGGCGCCGGCCACCCCGGCGTCGCCGAGCGGATCGGGCGCCGACTCGGCGTAGAAGGAGATTCCAAGGTCCCGGCAGGCCTCCTCCATGATGGCGCGCCTGCGCCCCAGGGTCTCGAAGCTCATGTGACGCGGAAAGGAGATGTGGACGAATTTTTTGGCCCCGACCTCCTTGGCGGCCAGGGGGATCAGGTAGCCGCGGCTGAAGCTGTCCGCGTTCACCACCAGATCCGCGGCGGAGGCAATGACGTTCAGGTCCTCATGGGCCTCCCCGACGAAGAGGATGATGTCGGGACGCCGTTCCCGGACGCGGCGAAAACCCTCCGTCGTCCCGGGGATTCCGTGGCTGACGACGATCACCTTCACCTTGGGGTCGTCGGCGAGCCCCACAATCTGGCCGATGGTGGTCTCCATCTCGGAGATGAACTGGTCGGGATAGGTCACATGGAGGATCATGCCTCCATTTTCCGCGCTTCCATAGCGGTTGATCAGGCTCTCCGCTCCTCGGAGGGAGTCCTCTGCGGCGGAGACGGTTCCCGTCATAAGCCCGATGTGAAAATCGGCCTGTGCGAGGGCGGGCTCCGAAAGAGCGGTGAGGGACATAAAACCGGCTAGGATAAAGGACGATAGAACGGCGGACGTTAAGAATCTGCGGGAACGGACGGAAATGGCGTGGAATGCGATACGGACGCGTTTCATGAAGATCACCCCATCATCGATGATGAAGGCGAACAAAAAGAGCACTGTCCTGGACAGCGCTCCGCGATGAGTGAAACACAACCTCAACAGCGGACGCAGCTATGCACCGTACGGTCTCCCGTTTCGTTCCACAGCGACATCCCATCTGTGGACACTTAACGCACACAGCTTACTCTGTTTGCAGCCTACAGTAAAACTTTGTTCATTGTATTGATGGCGCTGGGGTTTGTCAAGGGGAGAAACATACTCCAAAACCGCGGGTATGGAAGATCGTGGAGAGGACACCAACCAACAAACACCCTTCCATAGGTACACCCTTCCATGGTCTTAAAAAATACAATTCAGGAGTATTACGATGCCATGGTGATAGAATGCAGGCGAAAAATATAAAATCATAAAGAGAAGTCCTGTATGATCCGGAATGACCGGATCCTGTATCTTTATTTTGGGACCACTATAAGGACTACCTGTGTTTGGGGAGGATAAATCTGGATAAATTTTATATGGTATGATATCCTTGACTCAGAAGTGGGGAGGGGGAATCTTATGTGAAGTTGTCGACCACCACACGATATGGTCTGCGGGCTCTGTCCGACCTCTGTGCTCAGGGCGACGAAGGGCCTGTCGCCGTGAGCGACATCGCTCGGCGTCAGGATATTCCCGCCAACTACCTGGAGCAGCTCTTCGCCAGATTGCGGCGAGGAGACATTCTCCGCAGTGTGCGTGGCGCTCAGGGAGGATACCTTCTGGCACGCCCTGCCGGGGAGATCACCGTGGCGGAGATCGTCGATGCTCTGGGGGAGTCCATCACCTTCGGAGACTGTCAGACGGAGGTGGGGTGTGATCAGATGGCCAGTTGCCCGACGTTTTCCCTGTGGCGGAAGGTTCGGGATTCGATCGACGAGATACTGAAAGCGACGACTTTGGAGGACCTCGTTCGGAACAGAACGCTTTTTCAGGATGAAGGGGAGGAACTTTGAGTCCCTTGCGGTTTCGGATTTTGCCCAGAGGGCATTGAGAAAATAGCTTGAACCACGTTTGACTGGGGGGACAACGATGCAAAGCGTATATCTCGATTACTCGGCCACGACGCCAACGGATCCCGAAGTCCTGGCGGCAATGATGCCCTACTTTACGGAGGTCTTTGGCAATCCTTCGTCCGTTTATTCCTTTGCCGCAAAGAGCCGCAAGGCGATCGATACGGCACGTGGCCAGGTGGCCCGGGCCTTGAATGCCGACCCCGACGAAATCTTTTTTACGGGCAGCGGGACTGAGGCGGACAACTGGGCGCTGAAGGGAACCATGGAGCACCTGCGGAGCAAGGGAGACCATTTGATTACGACGAAGATAGAACACCACGCCATCCTCCACACCGCGGAATACCTGGAGAAGGTGGAGGGGTTCCGCGTGACCTACCTGCCCGTCGATCCCGATGGGCGCGTTCGCATGGAGGACTTGGAGGCCGCGATGACGGACAAAACCGTTCTGGTCTCCGTGATGTTTGCCAACAATGAAGTGGGGACCATTCAGCCCATTGGAGAGATCGGTTCTCTTTGCCGGCGGCGGGGCATCCTGTTTCATACGGACGCCGTGCAGGCGGCGGCCCAGCTGGATATCGACGTCAAAGCCCTGAACATCGACATGCTGTCCCTGTCCGCTCACAAGATGTACGGTCCCAAGGGAGTGGGGGCCTTCTACCTGCGCAAGGGGCTGCGGCTCGAAAACTTCATCCATGGCGGTGGCCAGGAGAAGGGACGGCGCGCCAGCACCGAGAATTTGGCGGGCATCGTGGGGCTCGGTGTTGCCATCGAGAGGCTGAAAACGCGCCTGCCCGAGGAAAAAGCGCGCCTCTGCGCCCTTCGGGACCGGCTGATCGACGGCGTCCTGAACCGGATTCCCGACACCAAACTGAATGGAGCCCGGGGTGACGAGCGGCTGCCCAACAACACGAACTTCAGCTTTATCGGCATAGAGGGGGAGACCCTCCTTTTGGATTTGGACTCGAAGGGGATATCGGCCTCGACGGGCAGCGCCTGTTCCTCGGCGTCGCTCGAGCCCTCCCATGTGCTTCTGGCTCTGGGGCTGTCTCATGAGATGGCGCACGGTTCCCTACGTATGACGCTGGGGTGTGGTACTACCGGCGAGCAGGTAGATTATGTCTTGGACGTGCTTCCGGAGATCGTAGCCCGGCGGCGGTCCATGTCGCCGCTCTGGGAGGACCTCCTGAAGCGCCGCGGCGGAGAATAGTGGAGGCTCGTCTCCTGCCGATAAAAAACGGGGTGGCGTGCTCAACGAAAGGGACATGTCCTGGGGGTGGACGAAATGGCACTGAATTACAGCGAGAAGGTCATGGAGCATTTCAGCAATCCGCGCAACGTGGGAGAGATAGAGAATGCCGATGGGGTCGGCGAGGCCGGAAACCCCAAGTGTGGGGATATAATGAAGATATATCTGAAGGTCAAGGACAACGTCATCGAGGACGTCAAGTTCAAGACCTTCGGATGCGCGTCGGCTATCGCGTCGTCAAGCATGGCGACGGAGCTCATCAAAGGGAAGACGATCGACGAGGCTTGGAACCTGACGAACAACGCCGTCGCCGAGGCGCTGGACGGCTTGCCGCCCATCAAGATGCACTGTTCCGTCCTGGCGGAGGAGGCCATCCATACGGCACTCAACGACTACCGCGCCAGGCATGGGATGGAGGTCATTCCCATGAAGCACCACGACCACGACCATACCGTGATATAAGACATCACGGATTGTGTGTTTGTGTCGTGACTCTGTTTATATTATAATAAAGCCCTGTTTTTCCCCGAATGCTCTCCGATAGGGGGTGACCATGTGTGTGGTTCCTGTGGATTGAATTCTTTTGAGCATGGCTCAACTTCAAGTGAGGAGGGCGAGAATTTGAAACCAATCTCCACAATCATCATTGACTTCATTGATACTACGATGTCTATTAAAAATCTAAAAGTCTACTGTTCCGATCATGGAAAGATTTTTGTCTTGGATGAAGAGTTCGATACGCTTTTCAAGTTTGATCTCCTCTTCTCAGACACCGATTTTTCCTGCCAGATTTTGGTGCGGAACAATGGAGGGCTTACTTTGAAGCATTCCTTCAACATCCCTTGGACGGATGGTAAGGCGATTCGTAACTTTATGAAGCAGGTTGAGGGGCTTTATAACTCACTTTACGATGATAACGCATAAGTAGCAAAAGGTTTTAAGCGTTTTTTACCCCTAAAAATCAGGACAGTAGCTTAACTTGGAAAAGAGCCGAGGACTATTCCTTCCTCTTTTTGCAGAGGTTGCGGATGCCGCTGCGGCTCTTTCGGAAAAATGGGACGTTCTTTGTTGACAAGATCGAGTCTGGCGTATAAAATACTCCTCGTTGTTGTAACGGGGCTGTAGCGCAGCTGGGAGCGCGCTTCCCTCGCACGGAAGAGGTCGGGAGTTCGAATCTCCTCAGCTCCACCATTAATTTTCGGGGCGTGGCGCAGTCTGGTCAGCGCACCTGCTTTGGGAGCAGGGGGTCGAAGGTTCAAATCCTTTCGCCCCGACCAGCGCAGACCTAAAGTGTGTCGACGCGGGAATAGCTCAGTTGGCTAGAGCGATGGCCTTCCAAGCCGTAGGTCGCGGGTTCGAATCCCGTTTCCCGCTCCATTATGAGCGAGACGCGCTTGTAGCTCAGCTGGATAGAGCAACGGCCTTCTAAGCCGTAGGTCGCGGGTTCGAATCCTGCCGGGCGCGCCAAGAATTGAAAATGGTGAGCGTAGTTCAATTGGTTAGAGCACCGGATTGTGGTTCCGGGGGTTGGGGGTTCAAGTCCCCTCGCTCACCCCATAGGAAAATACGCGCTCGTAGCTCAGTTGGATAGAGCGACGGACTTCGGATCCGTAGGTCGCGGGTTCGAATCCTGCCGGGCGCGCCAAAGAGAAGTGGACTGTTAGCTCAGTTGGTAGAGCAGCTGACTCTTAATCAGCGGGTCGTGGGTTCGAGTCCCTCACAGTCCACCATTTTCATTTTTAAGAACGTCCAAAATCGTCCAAAAAGCCCGCTGCCAAGCGGGTTTTTTTGTCCTGCTCGGCCTCGGTCTCGCCTCCGCCTCGCCTCCCCCGGCTCATTCGTGTTCCCCGTCGATCCTCGCGCCGCACGCTCCCGACTCCCGCGAAGCCGGTTGGGGGGACTTCCCTGCCCGTCCCCTGGGCCTCGCTTTGTCAATCTGCTTTGCCTTGGTTGATGGTGATGTTATGGATTAATTGAGCCGTATTATAATCAGCATTATTATGTATTTATGCTTATGATATTATGGTGTGTATAGACCCTAATATCATATAGGGGGGATTTGCATTGAGTGATAAGGATTTGCTCAGTGTCACAGAGGCCTCAGGGATTATGGGGTTGGGGAGAAGCCAGGTTTTAAGGTTGTGCAATCAAAATCGTTTGCATGGAGCTCAAAAGATTGGCAACACCTGGGTTATTCCTCGGGTGTCTGTTGAGACATACGAGCCCGGCCTCCAAGGTTTTGCTGCCGTGTGGGAGCGCCGCAAGGCGGAGCAGGCCGCTTTGCGAGAGGAGGTCGCGGCTGCGGTGTCTGCGGCCAAGGGGGAGGAGGGGTAGGGGATGGCCGTCAAAAGCGTTTTGCGGAAGCATGGGAATACCGGCGTCATCTGCCGCCAGGGGGACGACGGGAAGCCTCGGGAGGAAGGGAGCCAACGGCGTGAAAACCGGAGGGCCTTGATGTCCCAGATCATCGAGGAGCACAAGGGCGCGTTCGATGAGCTCGCAAAGTATTGAATGGCTCGATGAGGAGGCCATACTTGACGCAGTGCCCCTCCTCCAGGAGCAGTATGCTGGAGACCCCATCGGGATCATCAACCTCAATCCCATCGGCTATGTCACCAACTTGGCCGCAGTCTCACATTACTACGACAGCGACCTCTTGGCTCTGGCCTCGGTGATAGGGCGCTCGATCATCCAGGGGCACCCTCTCCAGGATGGCAACAAGCGTCTGGGGATTCTCCTGATGACGTTATTCCTCTCCGAGAACGGGTTACGGCTCCAAGCGAGCGAGAAGGAGATTACCGAGACAGCGCTGTCCCTGGCGCAGGGGATGCTTGACCTTAACGGTCTGCATTCTTGGCTGGAGGCACATACTTGCCGGGGAAAGATTCAGAGTGGGGAGGAGGGGTAGGGGATGGCTCAGTTCGTGCTGGAGTTGCCGCAGGAGCTGCGGGAGCGTATCGAGGTCAGAAGCGGCGAGGTCAAGCAGAAGCCGGAAAGGTTAATGTTGATGGCCATTGAGCAGTATCTTGAGGACCTGGAGGATGCCGAGGATGCGATGAGGCTTTCCGAAGCCGTAGCTCGTGGGGAAGAGAAGGTATACACGGCGGAAGAGGTGAGGCGCCGCCTTGGCCTGGGCAATTAACTACACCAAAACGGCTCAAGACCAGCTGGGAAAGCTGCCTCGGGCGGTTGCGTCCCGGATTATGGACTGCATGGATAACCGCGTTGCCACAGCGCCAAACTCTCCCCGAGACCTTGGGAGGGCCATGAGAGGGGCTTGGGCCGGACACTGGCGCTACCGCGTGGGGAACTACCGGCTCATCTGCGACCTTCGGGACGGGGAGCTTGTCGTCCTCGTCTTGAAGGTCGGCCACAGGAGAGAGGTCTACAGGTAATCCGGGGAAGATTCTGGATTGCTGGATGCGGTTAAACCGCAGTCCGCCGAATTACGCACAGGGGCAAGGCTTGATAAATTTATCAAGCGAACGACCCCCGCCCCTTGGCCCCTGCTACAAGTTCTTTTTGTGCCAGGTTACCCAGTGCGTCGCGTTTCACGACGGGCCTCGAATACCCTCGGAATTTCTTAGGGTACTCATTTCGCGAGTACCCTTGTCACCCTCAGAGTTTCTTAGGGCGTCCCCCTCAGGGTGTCAATCCGATTGATCCCCCTGTCCCTCACGGTTCGTTAGGGACCGGCCAAGGAGGAGCCCGCCCTTCTGACCGGCCTCATCCTGGCCCTGGGGCTGTCGTCATGCTCGGCGTTGGACGAGTACGCGCAGCGACCGGAGTTTCTGAACTCGGTAAAAAAGGCCAAGCTCCGGGTTGAGATGGAGTACGAGAAGGCCCTGCATTCCCGCAACCCGTCCGGGCCGATCTTTGCCCTGAAAAATTTCGGTTGGACCGACAAGCAGGACGTGGAGCTGTCCGGGGGCGTCAAGGTCAAGACCCTCGCCGATCTGATGCTGGATGCGGCGAATTGGAAAAAAGAGAAAAAGTCGGTTGGGGCATAGGCTCCGGGAAACGGCAAGGCGAAGAGGCACGATATCAAAAGGGTGTCCTGACGGGGCGTTTAGCTCCTGCCGGAATAGGGGGTAAGCGAGTGCAAAATGGCCCACAATTTGGCCCACAATCAAAAAATGAAAATCCATATTTCATTGTCTTGAGCTGATTTACGAGTATAGTTCTTTGGACTTACACCAAAGAACTCGCTGTCAAGCGGGTTTTTCTTTTGTCTTTACTCCATGAAAGTCCACCATGATATGCTACAATCCAAGGGTGAGGGTGACTTTATCACAGAACAACGACAACAAGCGGTCAAAATGTTGCTTTTTGAGTCTGCGTGGGATACAATAAACGTACCCCGAAAACTTGATATGATCCCCTTGGGAGGGGGCGGAGTGTCTCCGTCGTTTTACCTCCTAAGGGGTTTTTTTTAGGAGGCTGGAATGCTGTGCTGTGAACCCGCGAAGAAACGCGTCGCAGCCTTTTTTGATTGCCAAAACCTATTTAAATCCGTCAAAACTCTCTGGGGATACTCTTATCCCAACTTTAGCCCTATCGAACTCGCCAAACTTTTGACCGTTCGACACCATAACGAGGGGTGGATATTGACAGGTATCCATCTTTATACGGGACTTCATGACCTTGCAATCAATGAAACGTGGCATCATTTCTGGAACAAAAAACTTGCGGCTCATAAAAATCAAGATTCTCGGGTGACTTTTTTCACTGCTCCACTTCGCTACTCGGGAGATGTTGCTCGAGAAAAGGGAGTAGATATACGGATCGCTTTAGATATGGTGCGAATGGCACGCCTTGCAGAATATGATGTGGCACTGCTTTTTAGCCAAGATAACGATTTTGGAGAGGTGGCCGAAGAGATACGGGCTATTGTCAAAGAAAAGCAGCGTTGGATAAAAATAGCTTCAGCTTATCCTTATGATGCCTGCAATAAACTTCGGGGGGTTAATAAAACGGACTGGGAGAAAATTTCTAAGGCAGAATATGACTCATGTATCGACCCTACGGATTATCGCCCTTCAACTTCACAAGGGAGCGAAACCCGGCCAACCGTATAACAAACCGTACAACAAAAATATTTAACCTTTGTTATTTATTTTTGTTCTGCGCACTTTTTCACGGCCGTTTTTATCCCTCACATCCATTACCTTTTTCACAAACATCCAAGATTATCCCCAAAGCTCGCTGTCAAGCGGTTTTTTCTTTTGTCTTTACTCCATGAAAGTCCACCATGATATGTGGGCCGAAGGGGGAGTGAAGAAGATGCTGACGGACGTTGCGATACGCAATAAGCAAACAACCGGCAAGCGTAGCGCGCCGCATTGGTTGCTGAGTTGCTTCACCAGGGGTTTCATCAGATTCTTCACCAGGGGCTTTATCAGGCCAAGCCGACTTTACCGTTTCGTCCGTTTATCCATATATCCAGTGTCCTGAGTTTCCTAAAATTGTTGCTCCTAACCCGGCTTCGGCCACCTGCCATGGTTTTGCTGCATGCTTTGTGCTGTATACTTTACCCAGGCAATGCAGCGACTTGTGGAGGGATTCCTCATAAAATGAAACTGGACCGTCTTCTCGGCATCATCATCCATCTGCTGAATCACGAAAACGTCTCCGCCTCGCGTCTGGCGGAGCGCTTCCAGGTCTCGGTCCGCACCATCCAGCGGGACATCATATCCATCTCCTCGGCGGGGATTCCGGTGTACTCGGTCAACGGCAGGTTCGGGGGCTATTCCATCCTTCCCGCGTACAAGATGAAAAACATCGACATCCGAAGCGGCGAACAGCAGATGATCGCGAGGGCGCTGGAAAGCCTCGCGACGTCCTACTCCAACGATGCGCTCGACACCCTGATAGAGAAATACAACGCCATCATCGAGAGGGAGGGAGGGCAGAAGGTCTTTTGGGATTTCAGCGTCGCGAGGGAGAACAAAAGGGTCCAGGACCTGAACGCCCTGCTGGAGTCGGCCATCTCCGACAGGAAGTGCGTCGCCTTCGACTACCGGAACGCGGACGGAAGGCGATCCCGGCCTCACGTCGAACCGCTGGCCATCCATTACAAATGGTACGCATGGTACCTGTTCGCCTACTCCCTGGAGCGCCGGGAATACAGGACGTTCAAGGTCGCAAGGATGCAAAATCCCGAGGTCACGGAACGGAGCTCGCGGATCGAGCACGGAGACGTCGAGCGGCGGATGCAGGAGTCGGAGCAGGCATACTACAGGACCTGCATCGATATCGAGGTGCATTTCTCCGCGGAGGACGCGCCTCTGATGGAGGAGTATTTTCCCGACTGCCCCATCGAAGAGCTGGCCGAGGATGCCCGCAGGACCTTCATCCGCGTTCCGGCGAGGGAGCGCCTGTGGAAGGCGTTGCTGCTCAGCTTCGGCGACAGGGTGAAGGTCGTGGGGCCGGAGGACTACCGGGTAGAGCTGATCGAAACCGCACGGAAATTTTTGTCCAACTACGACACACAGCTGTCGCGAGAGGCTGCTAAGATGTGAAAGGATGCCCAAGATGGCTGACAGATGAATGACAGGCCGTCCCCGAGTTCGGGATGACGCTCTCGTCTTTTGCGAGGAGACCGGGGCCCATGAAAAAATATCGTTCCGTCATGAAGGCTTACCTGAGAGGCTCCCTGATGAACCTGATGGAGTACAAGTTCAACTTCATCGCCGGAGGGACCTTCGAGCTCGTCTGGACGGCCATGTACGTCCTCTTCATCGATGTCGTGTTCACGCACACGGAGACGATAAACGGCTGGAACCGATACCAGACGCTGATGCTGACCTTCCAGGGAGGGTTGATGGATTCCGCGTTCACCTTCCTGATCGTCCCGGGCCTGCGAAGGCTCCCGGAGATGGTCAACACGGGCAGCCTGGATTTCATTCTGCTCAAGCCCATCAACAAGCGGTTCAACATCTCGTTCCATGAATTCGACGTGCCGCAGGTCAAGAACATACTGCTCAACGCGGCGGGAATAGCCTATTGTCTGGCAAGGCTCGAGACGCCCCTCACCCCGGCGGGGGCCGTGACGTACGTTCTGCTTTCGCTCAACGGTTTTCTGCTGATCTATTCCATCATGTATCTGTTGATGTCCCTGTCCTTCTGGGTCATGAGGATGGATATCGTCATGGGCATAGGCTCCGAGCTGATCACCGCGGGGAACAAGCCGATGACGATATACCCCTCGCTCGTGCGGAAGTTCCTCATCTTCGCAGTTCCCCTGCTGGTGTGCTTCAACTTTCCGATCCTGTCCGTCGTGAAGGGGTTGAGTCTGCCGCTCACGATATATTCGTTCGCATCGTCCCTCGTGTTTTTTTGCCTGTCGGATTTCGTCTTCGAGAGGGGGCTCAGAAGATATGCCGGCGCGGGCAGTTAGTCGCAGCAGCGTCATCACGGCGGAGAGGATCGGCAAGGATTACGCGTATTACAAAAAGGAACCGGGGCTGAGGGGGAGCCTGAGGAACCTGTTCCATCGCGAACCGCTTCTTAAAAGCGCGGTCAACGACCTTTCCTTCCAGATCCCCAGGGGGGCGATAACCGGCCTGATCGGCTTGAACGGGGCGGGAAAGACCACCACACTGAAAATGCTGTCCGGCCTGATCATGCCCTCGAGGGGACGGATCGACGTTTTGGGGTATCGCCCCTTCGACAAGAAGAAGGAATACCTGCGCCGCATCTCCATGGTCATGGGAAACAAGAGCCAGCTGTGGTGGGACCTGCCGGCCCTGGACTCCTTCGAACTGAACAGGACGATTTACGGGGTGGAGGACGGGGACTACCGGGACACCCTGCGCATGATGGTCGAATTGCTGGGCGTGGAGGAGCTGGTCAACGTACAGGTGAGGCGCCTGTCCCTCGGGGAAAGGATGAAGATGGAGTTGATAGCCGCATTGCTCCACAAACCCGACGTCATCTTTCTCGACGAGCCCACCATAGGGCTGGACGTCGTCACCCAGCACAACATACGCGAGTTCCTGAAGCGGTACTGCGCGGCGCACGCATCGACCGTCATCCTGACCAGCCATAACTTCAACGACATCGTGTCCCTCTGCGACTCCCTGATCCTGCTCGACAAGGGAGAAAAAATTTATGCGGACACGTTCGGCAATTTCAAAAGGGACTTTCTGAGCCAAAAATATTTCATCCTGAAGCTGAATGCGCCCAACGCGGACGGAATGATCGAAGCGCTCGGGTCGAGGGGAAGCCTTCAGGCTGAAAAAGTGGAGGACAACGCCGTCAGGATCTCCGCAGATCCCGAGACGAGCCTGGACATTCTGAAGGACATCTCCAACCGCTTCATCGATGAGCTGAGCGACATCAACATCGAGAACATCGGCATGGAAGACGTCATCAGACGGATATACGGGAGATGAACGAGGCTGCGCCATGCGGAAATACTGCGGAATATTCAGGACTGCCCTGGCCAACCAGCTGGAATACCGGGTGAACTTCATATCCTCGTTCCTGTTCTCCCTGGCGCCGTTCGGGGTCAATACCCTGCTGTGGATTGCCGCGGCGCGCGGAAACGACGGGATGCCGCTCGGCACGGAGGGAATCGTCACGTACTATTTCACGACCCTGATCGTGAGCAACATCACCTCGACGACGTCGATATTCAGGATATCGGACGACATCCGGCTGGGGAATCTGAGCCAATACCTCCTGAAACCCTACAACTACGCCCTTTATCAACTGATGACCGACATGCCGCAGCGCGTGGTCTTCGTCGTCATGAATGCAGTTCCGCTGGCGGTCCTTTACGCGCTGCTGCGAAGATACATCGTTCCGCATCCAGCCGGAATATCCCTATCGAAGGTGGCGATATTCGCCGCGTTTCTGCTGGTGGGCTACCTGATAAACTTTCTGGTCGACTTCTCCATAAGCCTGTACAGCTTCTATTTTTCCAGGGTATCCTCCCTTTATACCTCGATAAGGGTCCTCCGAAACATCTCGGCGGGCATCGTCTTTCCGCTGATGCTGCTGCCCGACGCGCCCTTCACCTTCCTGATCCGATTGCCGTTCGCGTATACGAACTATATTCCGACGACGTTTCTCATGGGCATGCTCTCCGAGAGGGAAGCGCTCTTCTGCCTGTCGAAGGCGGCCGGGTGGGTGCTCCTCCTCGCGGCGGGCTGTGCCGTATTGTGGAAGAAGGGCATGCGGAGGTATTCCGCCTATGGAGGATGAGGGGCCGGCCGCCTGGGGCATCGCCGGAGCCAACCGAGACCCGGGCGGAGCCTTTACTCCGACGCCGCGTTGTAGGCGCGAGTGGAAGGCTCCCCCTGGCTACTTCGTAAATCTTCGGTCCGACACGCTCCTTCGGGAGGACCTGTCCTGCCGCGGCAGGCGATATCTTCGGGGTCGGGCGTGTCAACCTGTGCCCCATACTCCAACCTCAGCCGGGAGGGCGTGACGTTCTTCAGGGCTTTGAAGCATTTCGTGAAGTACGACTGGCTGTTGAACCCGGTCTCGTAGGCGATCTCGGCGACACCTTTATCCGTCCCCAGCAGCAGGTCTATGCTTTTGTTGATCCGGTAGGCCATGAGATAGCGAAAGAGTGGCTGCCCGACTGTTTTTTGAAAGAAGCGGCAGCATTCGCCTCTGCTGAGGCCGATGAGGGCGGCAATGTCTCCAAGGCTGATACGATCCGCATAGTGGGCGTGTATGAAGCGAAGTATTTTTTTCAAGCGCTCGCTGTTTTCGTATGTCGTCTTTTCCCCGGACCTCTCAGGAAGACACTGCAGCGTATCCTTCCAGATTAAAATCACCTGAGAACAGATGTCCAGCTCGACCCCCGGCGAGGGGTTCTCCCGAAGGCGCCGGATTTCCAGCAGCGAGTCCAGAATCTTTCCGGCTTTGCCGTCCTCCTTGTCGAGGACGATAAAGGCGAGCGTCGGATCCGCCAGGACGGGCGACAGATATCGGGAGTAAAGGAAACCCTTTATGTTCTCGCTGATGAGGCCGGCTGAAAAGTAGATGCACAGATAAGAGGCGCCGTCATTTTCGGGCTCGATCCTGTGCAGTCTTTGCGTGTTGATGAAGATGCCGCTCCCCTCCGAGATGGCGACGCGCCGGCCGTCGACGAGGAAGAGGACGCTCCCCGAGAGGACGAGACAGTATTGGAGCTCATCGTGCCAATGCCAGTCTATGAAGCTGTAGGAGAACGCCGAAAAGCGATTGATGAGGACCGTCATGGGAAAACCCGGGGAGAGGCCGACCGGCAGCTCCCTTTTATCCTTGTCGATCCGCAGCTTCTTGGGGATCATGCGCCCCCTCCTCCCTTCTTATAAGGAGACTCTTGTAAGACAACTAAGGCAACTGAAACAACCGTCAATATAATTATAAAATATCGGGCCGCGATCTCAATTATATGGTATACATCGGCGGGCTTTGGGATAAGATGAACGTAGTTTTTTTCCGCTGCGGGCATTTCGTTTATGAAGGGCAGGTGGCCATCGGCTTCCGCGGCTTGGCATCGATCTGCGGGTTCGAGGGTGTCGCAATTCCGTGTTAAATCGAGCTCAATATCTTGACGATATCTTGACGATCGGAGGAGACGAAATGGACAGGGAATTGGATAGGGCGATTGGAGAGGTTCGGGAGGGCCTTTTGGAGAGCATCCGTGATGCTATCCGTATCCCGAGCTTCTCGGACGAGGAGGGGGAGTTGGCGGCGTATCTCGCGGACAAGATGCGCTTTCTCGGTTTCGACGAGGTCTCCCTGGACTCCACAGGCAACGTGATCGGAAGGATGGGAGGAGGCGGCACCCTCGTCCAGTTCGACTCCCACATGGACACCGTCCGCGTCAACGACGCCGACGAATGGGCGCACCCCCCCTTCTCCGGCGACATCACGGAGGGCTACCTCTGGGGGAGGGGAAGCGTGGATATGAAGTCGGCGCTGCTCTGCAGCGTCTATGGGGCCTTCCTGGCGAAGAAGCTGGGTTACCTGGAGGATAAGACCGTCCTCGTCACCGGGACCGTCTGCGAGGAATACTGCGACGGGGTCAACCTGAAGCTTCTGTACGAGGAGCTGAAGCTGAAGCCGGATTACTGCATCATCTGCGAGCCCAGCGACAACACGATTGCCCTTGGTCACACGGGCAAGGCGCAGATTCGCATCACCGCGCACGGGGTCTCCGCGCACGGCTCCGCGCCCGAGAAGGGGAAGAACGCGGTCTATGAAATGGCCCCGATCATCGAGCGTGTGGAGGCGCTCAACGCGAGGCTCTCGTCCAAGGGGAAGCCTCACGGGACGATCGTGTTGTCCGACATCTCGTGCGTCACCGCCTCGCTGAACGCGGTCCCCAGCTCATGCAGCATCTACCTGGACCGGCGGCTGACCTTCGGGGAGAGCCTGGAGCAGGTAAAGGGGGAGATGGACGAGCTCGTCGCGGGACGGGACGCGGATTGGGAGGTCGGGACGCTCCGCCACACCACCTGGAAGGGGGCCGAGCTGGTCTACGAGCCCATGCACGAGCCCTGGAGAATCGACGAGGGCCATGCGCTGACGGGCGCCCTCGTGCGGGCCTATCGGACGGTTGCCCATAAGGCCCCCGGCCCCTTCAGCTATTGGGATTTCGGGACCAACGCCATTACGCCGGTCGCCCTGGGCGTCCCCGTTATAGGCTTTGGCCCCGGGGACAGCAAGTTGGCCCACATGCGGGACGAGCGCTGTAGCCTGGATCAGATAGAGGAAGCGTGCAAGGTCTACGCGGCTCTGATCCGAGAGATATAGCCCGAAGGGTACATGTGTATTGAAGAATCTATAGGGCTGCAGCCTGCTCATTATCAGGATTTACATACTATAATGTTGTTGGTGCTTCGTTGTTGTCTCCGGAGTGAATTCTGGCTTTGTCGAGTTTTTTTATCGAGTTTTTGTCGAATTTTTGTTGAGTCCTCGTTGAGTTTTGTTGAACGATAGGGAGGTCAGGCCATTGAAGACGGCGAAGGAGTTTCTTGCGGCGACGGATCCTGAGATTTACGAGGTGTATACGGGCGAGCGCAGGCGTCAGGAGGAGGGCATTGAGCTGATAGCGTCGGAAAACGTCGTTGCCCCTGCGGTGCTGGCGGCCATGGGCTCGGTCCTGACCAACAAGTACGCGGAGGGCTATCCCGGCGCGCGTTATTACGGAGGCTGCGAGGTCGTCGACGTCGCGGAGAACCTCGCGCGTGATCGGGCGAAGGCGCTTTTCGGCTGCGATCACGTCAACGTACAGCCCCATTCCGGGTCCCAGGCCAACATGGCCGTGTACCTCTCCGTCCTGCAGCCGGGGGACACCATCCTGGCCATGAACCTCTCCCACGGCGGACACCTGACCCACGGCTCCCCCGTCAACTTTTCGGGCAGGCTGTACAACTTCATCCCCTACGGCGTGGGCAGGGAGACCGGGCGCATCGACATGGACGAGGTGGAACGCCAGGCCATGGAGCACAAGCCGAAGATGATCGTCTGCGGCGCCAGCGCTTACCCCCGCGAGATCGACGCGGAGGCCTTCCATAAAATCGCGAAGAAGGTCGGGGCCTACCTGATGTTCGATATCGCCCACATCGCGGGCCTCGTCGCGGCGAAGCTGCATAAGGACCCCGTGCCGTGGTGCGATTTCGTCACGACGACGACCCACAAGACCCTGCGCGGTCCGCGCGGCGGCATGGTGATGTGTAAGGAGGCGTTTGCGAAGGCCCTCGACAAGGCGATCTTTCCGGGGATGCAGGGCGGGCCCCTGATGCACATCATCGCGGCCAAGGCGGTGGCGCTCAAACTGGCGGCGGACAAGTCCTTTATCGATTATCAGAAGCAGGTCGTGGCCAACGCCAAGGCCTTGGCGGACGCCCTTACGGGCTATGGCTTCCAGCTGGTGTCCGGCGGAACCGACAATCACCTGATGCTGATCGACCTGCGCAGCAGGAAGCTGACGGGCAAAGCGCTGGAGCACGCCCTGAACGAGGCGGGACTGACGGTCAACAAGAACGCCGTTCCCTTCGACACGGAGAAGCCCACGATCACCAGCGGCATCCGAATCGGGACCCCGGCCGTGACGACCCGCGGTTTCAGGGAACCGGAGATGAAGCGCATCGCGGAGTGGATCGACCGCATCTCCAGGGACGTCGAGAACGCGTCGCTGATAAAGACCGTAAGGGCCGAGGTGCGGGAGCTGTGCGCGAAGTTCCCGGTTTATCCCGACCTGGCATAGCGGGCCCTGGGGTACAAGGCGGGTTCCATCAGAACGGAGGAGGAAAGGAATAAGATGATCGATCTGACGATGAATCAGGAGAATCTGAGAAACACGGTTGAGCTGGCCAGAAAGCGTAACGTCCTGATCCCCACGTTCAAGCAGATGCGGGATCCCGAGGCTCACACTCCTGCCGGCATCAAGGAAAAACTGAAAAAGACCGGGCTCTGGGACGTCGATCCTGCAAACCTCTTCCGGATCACCTGGAAAAATCAGCCTCAGAAGAGCGGCGGGCTCTACGGCAGGGTCAATTACTTCGAGGTTCCGCGTGAGATAACCGGGGTTCGGGCAAAAATTTTTGCCCTTTGCGGCAAGTGGTTCCCCACGGGGGCCCATAAGGTGGGGGCGAGTTTCGGCTGCCTCGTCCCGCGCCTTGTGACGGGACAGTTCGACCCGACGTGCCACAAGGCCGTCTGGCCCTCCACCGGAAACTATTGCCGCGGAGGGGCCTATAATGCTCAGCTCCTGGGCTGCGAGTCCGTCGCCATCCTCCCCGAGGGAATGAGCAAGGAGCGGTTCGACTGGCTCAGGACCGTTGCGGGCGAGATCATCGCCACCCCCGGTACGGAGAGCAACGTCAAGGAGATCTACGACAAGGTCGCCGAGATTCGTGCGACGCGCCCCGAGGCGGTCATCTTCAATCAGTTCGACGAACTGGGCAACCACCTGTGGCACTACACGGTGACCGGACGGGCCATGGAGGAGCTCTTCAATGACGTCAAAGGCGCGAAGGACCGTTTTGCCGGCGTCGTCGTGACATCCGGGTCCGCCGGGACGACCGCCTCGGGCGACTATCTGCGCGAGGTCTTCCCAACCTTCAAGTTTGGGGTGGGGGAGGCCCTCCAGTGTCCGACCCTGCTCCTTAACGGGTTCGGAGATCACCGCATCGAGGGGATCGGCGACAAGCACGTCCCCTGGG